>JANODQ010000051.1:0-21452 GCA_031412775.1 Pirellulaceae bacterium
CGAGAAAATCTGGAAGCGATTCACTTGCTCCGTGAGTTCAACAACCAAGCCCACGAAAAGTATCCTGGAGTTTTGACAATTGCCGAAGAATCGACAGCATGGCCTGGAGTTAGTCGGCCGACGAGTCATGGCGGTTTGGGATTCTCGCTCAAGTGGAATATGGGTTGGATGAACGATACGCTTCGCTACATGCGACACGAACCGATTCATCGCCAGTATCACCACGGCGAACTGACCTTCAGTTTGATCTATGCGTTCACAGAAAACTTCTCGCTGCCGCTGTCTCATGACGAAGTGGTTCACGGCAAGGGTTCTCTGATCGCTCAGATGTCGGGTGACCTTTGGCAAAAGTTTGCGAACTTGCGACTGCTTTATTCCTACATGTGGACCCATCCCGGTAAGAAATTGTTGTACATGGGTTGTGAGTTAGCACAGTGGCACGAATGGAACTACGACGGCGAGATCCAATGGGACCTGCTACAGTGGGATACTCACCGAGGCATCCAAAAACTGGTCGCAGACTTGAACCACTTAGTGCAACGCGAACCCGCACTTTACGAACAAGACTTCGACGGTGCAGGTTTCGAATGGATCGACTGCATGAACGCTGGCGACAGTACCATTAGCTACCTTCGCAAAGCAAAAGACCCGGACGATTTCCTGGTCGTCGCAGCCAACTTCACACCCGTGGTTCGACGCTACAGAATGGGATTGCCTAAAGCCGGATTTTACCGCGAAGTATTCAACAGCGACTCGTCATTCTATGCGGGCTCCAACGTTGGAAACTATCCAGGAGTCCAAGCAGACGAAGGCTACAACCACCATGGACGTAGCCACTCCATGGAGATCAATGTGCCTCCGTTGGGCGTGTCGATCTTTAAGCTGGATAGATGATTCTCCGGCCAGAAAATCCATGGACAGAAGGGCCTAAGTAAGAACGCGGGCGGCAGTGTTCAGTTTGCCCAAGTGGCATAGGCTTCCAACCTGTGATTTGACTGATAGCGTAAGCTGGAAGTCTATGCCACTGGCGAATTTGATTCTACTGCTTGGCCTATAGAAGATTGCTGCAAACACAGCCGGTCAAATTGTGACGGCGAACTGTAAAGCTTGCTTCCGTCAAATAAGCGATGCTTGATTTCAGCGGTCTGGTGGGATGGTTAAAGCATCTTCCATGATTGCCTTGAAGACTTGAGAAACGCTTTTGTCCATGCTGCCTTTGACGGTTTTTGCTTCATCATTCAGTGAGATGATGCGTCGTGAACATTCTTGCAATTCCTTAGTAGACGGGTTTTCTCTGAGGCTCAACCGTCCAGTCTTTACCTCTTGCTGAGCCACTGGTTGGGTTGCGAACTGGAGTTGTTCCATCGACAGGCGGCCATTTTGCACCGTGCGAAGTAACCGATCTGTTTCGAGTCCAAAGTCTTCCTTCTCTTTCGAAGATAACTCCGAATTTTGGTTCACTGCAGCAATGATTTGCTCGACGGCCCCCCACTGAAATATTGGGGCTCCACTAAGTCGAAAATTAAGTCGAGACAATTGTCGTTCATCTAGGCGTTCGGCATCCATGTCCGCGACAAGCTCATTTAATCGTTCGATGATCTGAGCTTTGTCTGTTGGAGCAAGTGTAGAAATCTCAACCCAAGGAATGAGTTGTGAGCGAAGAGCGGCCGACGCCCGCTCGGCTTGATTGCCGCTGATGTACCAAGCTGTCGCGATCAGGGCGACGCTACCAAACGCACAAGCGGCAAGGAAAAAAAAAGCACAAGCCGGACCAAGGGATGGCTCACCTTCGTCCTCTTTGTGCTTGCTACCCTTCTGTAGATCGTTTTCATTTGAAACGGCATTGCCTGAAGCTTGAACCATATGCGGAAAACCTTAGTGTTTAAACTAGTAAGCGATTTCAAGGATCTCATATTTCAGCGTGCCGCGGGGAACTTGGATTTCGACTTTGGAGCCAATCTTCCCGCCCAACAAAGCAGAACCAATGGGGCTGGTGGTGAGGATTTTACCCGACTCGTAGTCTTCGTCACCTGAGCCAACCAGCGTGTATTCCTCTTCATCGCCATAATCTAGGTCGCGAACTTTCACCGTCGCACCGAAAGCAACTTCGTCCTTGGGGATGGTGGACGGATCAACGATTAAGGCGTTCGAAAGCTTACTCTTGAGGGCATTAATCTTGGCTTGCATCAAACCCTGGTTCTCGCGTTGAGCATGATACTCGGCGTTTTCCTTCAGATCCCCTTCAGCACGAGCCTCCGCAATTTTTTCCGCGATCAGCGGCATCTCGATGTGTTCTAGATGTTCCATCTCAGCTTTGATGCGGCTGTAGCCCTCTCGGGTCATCGGTACATACTGGCTCATAGCTCGGGTTCTTTCGCGACAATAAAAAAATGCGAGTCTCTCCAACCACTCGATTGGCGAACTCGCATCTCTACAATTAAGCCGAGAATTATACCCGTACTCCCTCTGGAATGGCAACTCCTGCTCGCAGGGAAGCAGTTGCTTCCATAAATGGCCCCGCGTCTTCGGAATATCCGACAAACTCCAATGAGAATCGCTCTATCGAAAATGATAAATCATTGCGATTGCCCCCGGGTCGAACTATGATTCAAATGCGATCGATTTGACGATCATGACACAAACAGCCTCTCAAGTCCAAATTCGCAGGGAAAATACATATTATGAATCGCTGGGTTCAAGCCTTACTTTGCCTTCCAACAGCCGCAATACTGACTTCTTTCTGCCCAGCACAGGACGTCCTAGACGAGCTTTACGGTTCCGGAGTTCATGCTTTTTTCGCAGGCAATAAGTCGGCTGCTACCGAACAATTTAATCAAGCTATTAATGCTGGAAGCCAAGATCCACGCGTATTCTTTTTCCGTGGTCTCACGGAAGCCTCGTCCGCAGGTGCCGGAAGCACAACTGCTAAAGCCGACTTCGAGCAAGCAGCTCAACTTGAAGTGCTTGGCCGACGTGGTGGTGATGTATCCAAAGCCCTGCAACGCATTCAAGGGCCTGCCCGACTGGAAATCGAGCGAGCACGAACACTCGCTCGTTTGAACTCGAAGAGCAAACAATTTGAACTCATGAGACAACGTTACGATGCAGCGACAGCCTCAGGAGTTGCACCATCGACTTCAGCGACGAGCAACAATGCAACTGCTCCTGGACCAAACCCAACAGACCCATTTGCCGGCGACGGCAAACTGTCAAAGGGAACTCCTGAGGACATGCCGGCCAACGCTGACGCAGGTACTGAAAAGACCGCCCCGGCTGTTGATCCGTTTGGCGATGATGCTCCAGCAACACCAGCCGCTCCAGCCGCCGACGATCCATTTGGTGCACCAGCGACACCAGCACCAGCCGCTGAAACTGACGCAGGATCAAATCCTTTCGGCTTCTAAACCCAAACGCGAAGACAGGAACGGCGATGACTACGTTTAGGCTCGCGATATTCTTCCTGTGCAACTTCGTGTTGCTGAATCCAGCTCACGCTCGCCCACATCAAGAATGGGCCGAGCTGATGCGGCATGTGGTTGAGTTCTCAGCAACAACCGATCCAGCAGCTATTAAGCCGCATATCGATGATGGATCGACTAGCGAAGTCTCTTCTAAAAGTGATAATGGCTCTGGTAAACTCGCTGCGTTGATTCAATTCAATAAGACCATTCCAACGCCTGAAGAATTCCTTGGCTATGAGCTAGGATCTAAACATATTCGGCATGAAGAGTTGGTCTCCTACGCGACGTTGCTTTCTACTCTTTCGCCACGATTTCATTTACTGGAAATCGGAAAGACGTTCGAAGGCCGCAAGCTACTGACGGTCATCGTCTCAAAACCTCCTGCAGGTGCAACTGTCGGTACGAACGATAAACAGATGGCTCAAGAATCTCTTGCTGCTGCGGCACGTCTTCGTAAGCAATGGCTGGAAAGCAAGCCAGGCAACGACTCCCTCAACAATCAGGTGCCCAGCGTCGCTTACTTTGCCTACAGTGTACATGGAAACGAAGCCTGTCCCTCTAACGCATCCATGCTTGTGCTTTATCTTCTCGCCGCAGCCGAGGGCGATTGGATAGAAGGGATCTTGGACCAGTCTATTATACTTGTCGATCCATGCCTTAATCCTGATGGTTATGATCGGTTCGTCCAATGGTTGCAAAACAACCAAGGCTCAATTGTCTCGTCCGATCCCAGCGATCGAGAGCACAATGAAACCTCTCCCAGCAGCCGAACCAATCACTTTGGGTTCGACCTCAATCGTGATTGGCTTCCAGCTACCCAGCCCGAGACACGCTCGCGATTAAAAGTCTATTACGATTGGTTGCCAAACCTTGTCCTTGATCTGCATGAGATGGGTGCATCGCAAAGCCTGTTCTTTCAACCTGGAATCGAAGGGCGCGATCATCCGGCAACTCCTCCTTTTGTCCGAGACACAACCAGACGCATCGCCCAGAACTTCTCCGCATCACTTGACGATGTCGGCGAGCGCCACTTTACCAATCAACGATTTGATGACTTCTATCCAGGCAAAGGCTCCACCTTTCCCGACCTTCATGGAGGCGTGGGAATCCTAATCGAACAAGGCAGTTCGGCTGGGTTGATTCAGAATCACGGTGAAGGAACGCGAACATTTGCCGAGACCGTTGCGAACCCGTTACGACTCAGCATTGCCGCTTTATCTTCCTTGCAACGTGAGCACCGATCACTCATGGAGTACCAACGTCAGTTCTATCTTGAGAATCGAAACGGTGACTTCAATACTCCTTCAACACCTGCCGCTCAGTCCATCCTCGTTCGTGCCCCAGAGGACAAACGCATTGCTGAAGAGTGGTTTAAAACTCTTGCGATCCATCAGATCGAAATGTTTCAGTTGTCGAAATCCGAAACGACTGAAGGGATCTCTTGGCCCGCTGAATCAACCTGGGTTATTCCCGCTAAACAATACGAGTCGCGTTTTTTAAAGGCAATGATCGACAAGCAAAAAGACTTTGCGTTTTCAAAGTTCTATGACGTGTCAGCGTGGAGTATCGCAGATGCGTTTGGAATCGATTGGGTCGCCATAGATAAAAATGTCGCTTTAGGTCCGAAGATCAAAGAAAGCGATGCCAGCAAAGCTAAACTCGAAAAGAAAGAGAAACGAACGTTAAAACAAATTGCGACCGAGTGTTCTGCCATGTCGGTCGACTCGGGGATGTCGATTGACGGAATGTCGCTCATGCAAGCGTTAACAAAGAATGCTTTGCCCGTGCGTATCAGTTCTTCTTCGATCGAACTCAATACGCAACACGAGAATGCATTTTCATTTTCGGCTGGTAGTCTATTCTTGCTAAAAGCAGACGTTATCAAATCCGCCAGCCCAAAGACGCCGTTGATCCAAGTCGACCAAGCAGATGTCTGGTCAAAGGCGATCAAGACGTTTGATAATCTTTGTACTGATCACGGTTTCAATGCGTTGGCTTTGCAAGGCGGACTTTCAAAAGCAGGCATCGATCTGGGGAGTAGCGATCTTCAACGGCTTCAACTTCCTCGCGTGGGAATCGTGCTGGACGACGAATCAAATACTTATTCGGCTGGCTCTCTTTGGTATGTTTTTGATCAAGTCTTTCAATGGCCCGTTGTTCGTGTCGATCGCTCGGCGCTGAACGCAACTACCTTACGAAGGTTGGATTTTCTGGTGCTACCTGATTCAAATAAATCATCTTTAAAACTCAAGGACGATTCAGCATTACAGTCATGGTTGCTTGGAGGGGGCCATATAATCGCCATCGGCAGTTCTGTTTTCGAAGCCGAGCGACTGGTCAAGCCAATGGAACTACCAGTCATCGAGAATGATTTCGCTCGTGTCCCAGTGGATTCAAAGTTCACTAAGTTTCCCGATTTGCATATTGCTAAAAGTGATGTCCCAGGTGTTCTCTTTCGAGCGGATTTGGTCCGCGAAAACTTTAAGACAGCATCAACGACCGCCAAGAATTTTGTTTATACACAGCAGGGTTCCTTCTGTGCCATGGATCTCGACTTGACCGACCCATCTATCTGGAGGCCCATCGCAAAACTCCATGAAGCGAGTTGGTTAGCCGGTTATTTACCCGCAGAGGACAACGCGTTGATGACGGGCAAGTCGGTGATCGCTCAAGGATTTATCGGTGATGGAAAAGTCACGCTGATGACTTTCGACCCGACATTCCGCGGGTACTCGTGGGATGCAGTGAGCGTTCTAAAAGCCATCTTGCTATCGCATTAGCAGTCGGCGATCTTACGACCGACGGGATCGGCGGGCCAACTGAAGGAAGGCGTTGGAGACAGGCTAATTCTAGACGAGTTCATCAAATTCGAGGGAAAACCTGGCTCCCGTACTCGAACTTGGCAACCTTGCGATTCCCGATAGCGACCTTTGCCAATCTCGCGGATTCCTGTATCATCTCCGAATCAAAGGATTTGAACTCTGGTTTAATCCTGATGGAGGGTAAGCGAATGGCTAGCGGCTTCATTGGAAATGAAGTGCCCCGTAAGGGGTTGCGGGTTCGATCCCCGTGCCCTCCGCTTCTCAGTCAACCTTCATGAAAACGAATTTCATGTTTCAGGGATTGGAAGGTTACTGAATGTTTCGGATATCCCTCAGGTGCAATTCGAGCGCGCGATTTGACATGCGAATTTCGATTATCGAAAGCGACATCACTACTAGGCTTGTCCCAAAAATAACCTTTCCGAACTGAACCCACCCGACAAAAAGCGTTCCCATACAAAGCAAGATGCTTAACCCACTGAGTGTTTGCATCTCACGAACCGCGTTAGAACGGTGGGTCTGCGGAATCGTCCGAAGCCGCTTCAGAAAACGAATCATTTGGATCTTCGAACGAATTTGAATCGCTGGTCGCCCCCGCTCCGCTCAGCACCTTGAAGCTCATTGCTTCGGCGCTCAAGAAGTACTTAGTCTCGCTTTCAGGATCTCGTTGCCATTTTCTTCCCGAGAGTCGATAGACGGCCTCGATCTCATCCCCGAGTTTCAATTCATCAGCGCGATCACATGAGTCGCCCAAAAAATCTAAGGGAATAAAGTTCGTAAACTTCCCAAGGTTTTGCTCCAACACTACCAAGCGTTTTCGGAAACCTTTTTGGCCAAAGGTTTTCGTTTCTTCAATCAAATGGACAAAACCGCGAACTTTCGAGTCAGACATGGAACATTAACCTGCTAAACGGATGGACTAATACTCACAAACCTGATTTGCGATGCAAGCGAATCAAGCTCGAACAAAAGTTTACCGTATTGTGCTCGACACTCCTACAGGGTTACCGAGACCACTTAACCAATTCTCTCCGCAGACTTGCTGCCATTACGAATTACTCGATTCAGAAATATTGCGGAGAGGCAGAAGTATCTGGGCTTTACATACTTCGTAATCAGACTGCTACTTGCCGAGCGCAGGATGTACAATAAGATCGGTTGTAAAGAACCTACTCAATTCAGCAGACCTTGTCGATCAAAAACACCTGTGGTGTCCGTCCCGTCAGAGTGCCCACTCCATGAGTTCATCGCAGTCGTCTTCATCCAAAGCCAGCAGCTTGCCAACTGGAAATTCATCGAGTTCGAATTCCAATCCCCGATCGAATCCCACTGCTGGAAATTCTACTATGACTTCTGCTGGTTCTAGCAAACCCTACGTTGGTATGGATCTGACTCATCAGTCCGTCAGCGGGTATCGAATCTTACATCGGCTTGGTGTTGGCGGTATGGCTGAGGTCTATTTGGCTTTTCACGAAACGCTCCAGCGACATGTCGCATTAAAGGTCCTTCGAACCGATCTCGCAGCTTCTCCCGATCACGCGACCCGGTTTCTTCAAGAGGCCCGTGCAGCGGCTTCGTTAATTCATCCAAACATTGTGCAAGTTTACGACGTCGGCAGTTCCGGCGGTCTTCAGTTCATCGCCCAAGAATACATCCCAGGTGTTACGCTACGGAGTTTGATACAACGCAGTGGTACGCTTGCGGCTTGCGAGGGATTGTCGATCACCCTTCAAATCGCCTCAGCACTTGCGAAAGCGTCTTCCCTTGGCGTAGTCCATCGCGACATCAAACCCGACAACATCCTTCTCACGTCAGATGGTGAAGTGAAAGTTGCCGACTTTGGGTTGGCTCGCGCTCGATCGCAAAACAGCAACCTTACCGAAGTGGGTGTCGCGCTTGGAACACCGCTTTACATGAGCCCTGAACAGATCCAAGGTAAACCGGTAGATGCTCGCAGCGACCTCTATTCACTTGGTGTTACCGCATTTGAAATGTTTGCCGGTCATCCGCCGTTTCAGGGGGACACGCCACTGTCCCTTGCGATACAGCATGTGCAAAATTCGCCTCCCGATTTGAGCGAAATCCGGCCAGATCTAGATCAACAGATCATTGCGATCATTAATACATTGCTCGCCAAAAATACGGATGATCGATTCGCTTCTGCTACAGATCTGATTCGATCTATCCGAAAGGTTTCGGAGTCGCTTTCTCTTTCGGTTTCGCTAGAACATCCTTATCCATTGAGCGGTATCGTTTTGGATATGCCTACTGTGATCGGAGAGCATACGACACGATTACAAACGCTCGCATTGAAGACTTTGCCGGCAGCCAAAACTCGCGGGAGTGGTTGGTTGAAACTTCCGTGGGCTTATGCGGCGATTGTTCTTGCCGTCGGAGTTTTGTCTGCATATCTCTCTTCGCGTTACGATCGCAAACCCGTCATCGAGCCCCCTAAAACATTAGTTGCAGCGGTAAAAAAACAAGCAGATGTTCGCGAGCAATTTTTTCATGCGATACTGTCTAATCGCCCCGCAGATTGGCAAGCTGTCGAGGCGTACTTTCCTCCAGAGGACTCTCCGATTCAAAGAAACTACAACGTCAAATCCTGGCTTCACATTGCGTGGGCAGCGATCGCGATGGGAAATGCTAACGATGCAATTCAAGCGACGCAAAAGATTCTAAGAACTCCGCAAGTCGAGCCGATTATTCGCGTCTCCGCCCTCATTGCAAGGTCGCTCGTCCTTCAGAAGCAAGGCAACGATCGCGAGTCGGTCAATGAATTGACCGAAGCCAAAAACGAGTATGCTTCACTGGATGAAAACGAACGCAAGCTAGTAGAGAGCTCGCTTCCGACAGCCGCCCTTAATTATTGGTACAGCAACCAAAAGCTCACCGGTAAGTAATAACTGATTTTTAAAGGCTAGCAGCCGATTAAAATGATCCTTTGATAATCTGTTTCGATCGCCGAGAGTTTAAGAAGAAGAAAATTAAACCCTTCGCGTGTTCGGCCACAAAGGCAGAGATTTTTCCTTGAAACTCAACCTCATGCTATGAGATGATTAGCTTTGCACAGTGCCGCCGACTGCTCTGTGTTCTATGTGACTCTGTGTTTCAACTCCCCCGTGGTTTCTGCTAGGCAAATCAATTTTCGCTGCTCGAGTTGATGTTTTTGAAACACAGAGGAACACAGAGCACAGAGGAATGCACAGAGAAAGACTCAGGGGTCGGTCTTTTGACTGACGTGAGTTTTGATACGAGAAAACAAAACCCTTGGCGGGTTCGACTGCGAAGGCAACTTCAAACCCAATAGTTGGTTGGAGTTTGAAAGCAGAAAGATCTACTACGGCTGCACAAGATCCATTGTGAAGAGGTCGTCTACTTGCAGGAGCCTCGCCACATCGACCGTCGCTTGCCATTGCCCGGTGACCGCATCGAGGTATCCAATAACCGCTTGAACGAGCGTTTGTTGTGTGACGACAACTTGTGCAAAGTCGACTTCCTGCCCTGCAATTCTGAATCTCGAGTAGGTTGCCCGATAAACGCGAACTTGGTCTGGCAATATGGCGTCGCGGTAGTTCGTGACAATCGCTTTCGAAGTGATGTAACGGTTGTAAGCGTCTGCGAGATCTGCTTGAAGCTGGTTCTTTACCGTGAAATAGTTTCGATCTGCATTGACCAGAGTGGCTCGAGCAGAAGTGATGTTACCTTGATTACGATTGAAAACCGGAACCGGCACGCTTACTTGCAGATTAAAAGTGGTTCGGTTCGGAGTCAACGGCGATGTGGAATCGCGCTGGAGCGCTGAGTATACGGTTACATCGGGAATGGGGGTCGCTTGCTGGAGTCGCAGGTTGTATTGGTTGCTTGAAATCCGATACTGTGCGGCAGTAAGGTCGGCGTTTTGCGCTAACATCATGTCGATCGCCTGTTGAAGTTCTATTTGAGGAACATTCATATCGATCGATCCAGCAACGGTTGCAGGAAGCAACTCGGGAGTGCCGACCATAGCCGCAATCTGACGCCAAAATGCCGTTAACGAATTCTTTGCGGTTAGAACGTTATTGCTCGCAAGAACCGATAAGACGCGAAGCTGCAGCGGTTCATACAACGCCGATTCACCACCAGCAACCAAAGTTCGCTGAGCTTGATAAACTTCATCCGAGATGGCTTGGATCGATTCGTAAAGCCTGATCCGCTCTTGCGTGACGAGGATGGAAAAGTAAAGTTGCCTAACATTGGTTGCGACTTCTATTCGAGTTGTTCTCAAGTCGAATTCGGCAGCACGCATCTCCATCATTGCGGAGTTCTGCGCCAGACCTAACTTTCCTGCAGTAACAAACTGCTGAGTCAAAAAACCGCCGTTGTAGCCGTTCGTGTCTGCTGTCCCAATCGTATCCCCTTCGTAACCAAAGGTTGGATTTGGATACAGACCAGCTTGAATCATTGCTCCTCGTGCCGCCTCGACTCGGGCAACAGCTTGTCGAAGCGATGGATTGTTTTGTAACGCGATGTCCTGTAGGTCCGTGAGCGTCATGATTCGGCCTTCGGCATCAAACGGAATCGCAGAGACCTTTGCTCCCGGAAGGTCTGCAAACAAGGAGTTTATAACTGAAAGGCGTTCCGTTGCTGTTGCGCTGGAATCCATCCGTGGAAGCTTTAACGGTGTTGCATCACCACCAGGAAAGTCGCTAGGTAAATCAAAAAACTTGGGGCTGTTCGGGTCGCTCTGGCTGCTTGCTGCCGATGTCGAATCAGCGGCTGAAGGGGCTGGATTGTTTGCATAGGCGACAGTCGGTTGATCAGAAGGCGATCGACTTACTGGAGTATGAATCGCGGTTGCGTGACTAGCCGAAATGCATTGCAAGTCGTTGCCGTTACTGGAGTCGGAGTCTTCGCTATTCGCTGCTAAGTTTCTCGAGTAGCTAACCGAATTCATATTCGATTCTGGTTTGGCTTCATTCGCTAAAAACTTTTGTGATTCTTCCGCATTCGACAAAGGTTTGGATTCGCTAGTCGTAACTGCGTGCTTTTTACTCTCTGGAATGTTTGGCTGAGTGACATCCACGCGTGTTTTCGCAAAACGATACGAACGCCAACCGCAGTCGACGGACTTACAACCAATTAGGTTGACGGCAACCAAGCAAAAAAAGAGAGCGTGGATGCCTCTGGTTATTGTGCCCAGCACGCTTGGCATGCAACCTTGTAAAGCTATCTCGCGTTGAATTTGAGAGTGAATGCTAACCAAATTTGTGCGTTCCATCGCTCGGTTACCTGCTGGTTGCACTGTTGTGCTCGGTCGATTGGGCCTCCGGCGCCTCGAAGAGATGCTCGTAACAATCTCTTCGGTTAATCGACTTGTAACAGCCGGTGCTTTTAATCGTCATAGTCGCAATTTGAAGCTTGCGACGACCGTTCAACCGACACTTCCGGTAAACTTTACAACGATGGGGTGCCAGCAGATGTGGACGGATCGGAGGTGCTGCTAACAATCGCAACTTGCAAAAAAAAGTTAAAGAAGTGCGGTTCGTCTAGACTTCCCGCCAAGGTGCAACGAATCTTTACGGGTGATGCACCAGACAACGTTGGCGGCAGATCCTTGAAGACCAACTCTTTCCCGTCTGGGATAACTGCGCCATCCATCATGCAAGAGGTAAGGAATTCGACTAGCAATTCCGCTTCGGCTGTCGCAGCGTTAGGGACATTCCGAAAAGAGACATCTGGTCGCGCGAATCGTCTCATTCCTCTGGTGTAAATCCAGCTCTCATCTTGGTTCTCTGCCTCTTGTTGAACTACTACCAATTTGGCTAGGCCTTCCAATCCCGGTTCAAATACTGACATTTTCCAACTGAGCGAATCGAACCATGTCGCGGTCAAAACGTCGTAAACGACAATCCCACCACTATCGAGAAGCGATGTCATGATGCCGATGACATTCCCAAGTGGCTCAAGGCTGTCGCTGTCTGCAATCTGCCCGCGAGCGATAACGCAAGATGGGCTGTTCTTGATTGCCTCTACAATCGTTGGGGCCGACTCGCAAAACAACTCCCAAGCCGGACCTTTTTGGAATTGATCCCATAATTCTGGAGATTCCTCTCGACTCGCAAATTCCAATTCCATTCCTTCGGGAAGGCCCGTGGATCGGTAGCGAAGGCTGTCAAGCGGCGGGAGGGACTCATCGATATTTCCAAAAATTAACAGATAATGAAGCTGTTGCAGGGGCAGTTCTTGGTACTGCGAGCGAGACCATGTATTCAAAGTAGATCCAATCTTTTGGAAAAGCGTGTGGAGTTTAAAGGTTTATCCCCTACCTACAAACTCCGCTCGTCGGTTAAAATGCATTTTGCTTTGTAACTCGAATCGTGCAGATGCTCAAGACAGTCAAAGCGAGCTCGTTGAAACCTTTCACTTTAGTACTCCCTCCTTACGACTTTTGTCCTCGATTTTGCTATGACAACTACGGACGCGAATAATCCAGCCCTGGCTCTCGATTCAACTGGAACTGTACAAGCTGATCCTGGAACCGCTTCCAGTACAAATCAGAAACCCGTCGCAAGGCCCGCAGCGACCGGTACTGGTCCGCTTAACTTGGAGCAAATTCGGAAGTTGCGGCTTGCTCAAGTCGGAGCGAACACTGACGCAAAGAATTCGTCGCGATCGAAATTTGAAGGACAAGGCAAAGGCGGAACGCCACGTCATTCCGGCGAACCGCGAAAGCCTCGCGAAGATTCCCAAGAGCAATCTTCCTCCCCTAAACCAGAAGCCCCATACACTGCTATCGCTGCGTCGACCTCGGGCGAAGTCGCTGAAATTCAAACTTCAGAAGCGGGATCAACTACTGCTGCAGACTCGGTTGCTCCGCAAGCTCCAATCGAATCCGCATATGTTGATGCGGAATCGCCAAGGCCTCCACGGAATCCAAAGAAAAAATTCCGTTCATCAGCCGAAGAAGATGACAGCTACACGGCATCGGCCCCGGTTACTTTGCCAAAAGTCGAGCGACCTAATATCCGCAAACCACTTTCTAATGACCTCGAAATGGAACTCGAATCGGCTCTGGTCGATGCTGATCTCAATGGACTGATGATCGGTGCCGCCAACCTCCAGGTTGGCGTTGAATTAGAGCAAGGCTCTCGACGTTCGGCAAAGATTATCAAGATACATCAAGAGAATGTTTTTCTATCGCTCGGTGGGCCTGACGAAGGCATCGTGCCACTGCTCCAATTTACAGATATGCCTCAAGAAGGAGCCACTGTCGAATGTTTAATTCGCGGCTTCAACACAGAGGATGGTCTATACGAGTTGGCTCTCCCCGGTGAAGCGACCTCGATTGAGGATTGGGAAGATGTTCAAGAAGGATTGATAGTTGAAGTCGTTGTTGAAAGCGCTAACACCGGCGGGTTGGAATGCAAAGTTGGAGGAATCCGTGGCTTCATTCCAATGCGACAGATCTCTGAATACCGTGTCGAGGAAACCGCTTCGTACATTGGGCAACGTTTACTGTGCGTTGTCATGGAAGCCAATCAGCGTCGCGGCAATCTTGTTCTGTCTCACAGAGCAGTACTTGAACGTGATCGTGCGGCACAAAAAGTTGAAAAACTTGCGAGCCTCAACGTCGGCGATGTTTGCGAAGGAACCGTCCGCAAGGTCGCTGACTTTGGCGCATTCGTTGATATTGGCGGTCTGGATGGCCTAATTCACGTCAGTCAGCTTTCTTGGGATCGCATTAAGCATCCAAGCGAAGTTGTCAAAGAAGGGGATCAGATCCAAGTGCGAATCGAAAAGATCGATCCTGCATCTGGAAAGATTGGCTTGTCCTATCGAGCGGTCCAAGACCATCCTTGGGCCGACGTGGAAACACTCTTCCCGGTCGGTGCAACGGTGAAAGGAGTTGTCTCGCGAATTGCTGCCTTTGGTGCGTTCGTAAAAATCGCAACAGGCGTCGAAGGGCTCATTCACGTCTCGGAACTCGCTCATCGTCGTATCGCCGCCGTCAACTCGGTCGTTCAAGAAGGCCAAGAAGTTGAAGCGAAGGTTTTGTCCGTTGATCGCGAAGCACAGCGAATGTCTCTGTCACTCAAAGCGATTCAAGAAAAGCCAGTCACTAAAGCATCGAAGTCGAATACGAAACAAGAGGAAGTAGACGAACCGCAACGCGCACCGGTCATCGCCCGAAAAGCAGGTCCGCTCAAGGGTGGTACCACCAGCATCAGTGCTGGTGAACAATTCGGACTCAAGTGGTAACCATAGCCGATGGCTAACCGTCTCATCGAACCTACGTTACTTTTCGATTTCTCGATTAACCTCAAATCGGTTGTTCGAATTGGGTCCGCTGCTAAAAGTCGATCCAGATCGAAACGCAAGATCGCTGAATTAACTTCCGAATGCGTACAAGGGCCATCCGATTGGGATTTAGATCAATCGCATGAACTACCAAACTTCGCGTTGCTCGCAGGATACGCAAATCGAGCGACCGTTTGGGCTGGCTGGGCGATGGATGGGATGTACTTCAAAATGAAAATCGCTGGCAAGTCATCGCCACCGCATTTCTATGGAAACAGTGGCGGAGTAAGTGACGGGCTTCGAGTTTGGGTTGACACGCGCAGCAGTCCGGGGATTCACCGAGCTACTCGCTTTTGTCATTGCTTCCATTTTTTCCCTGGCAAGATCGCAGGTATAAAATCGTTGCCTATGGAAGATGAGCACGTCTCGGGTCAAGCTCGGGGAGTCCTGGATTCGATTCCCCGATGTCGAGAAGCCCCGAATGCAATCGAGGATGCGAATCTTTTTGTATCCAGCCATATCGATAAGGATGGTTACACAATGTGGAGCCATGTTCCCGCAAGTTGTCTCACTGGATACGCTCCAGACCAATTTGATGCAATCAGCCTGTTCGTTGAAGTTGTTGACTTTGAGCTAGGGACTCAAAGTATCAGCCTTGGACCGGAGCTGCGATACGTAGAAGATCCTAGCCTCTGGATACGTGCGGATCTAAAGCAGTAATTTCTCGAGCAGCGGATGGCACGCGGCGGCAGTCAAGTGCTCTAGGTGCAACGATTTGTTCTTGCCATATCCCGCGAGAAACTCGCCGCTGGTCAACATGCGTTTTCCAGCCGGCTGAATTTTCTCAATTCTCAAGAAACCATCCTTGCATATTAGAATCAGCAAATGAGATTGCCTGATCCCGCCGGACTCCATTGACTTCCATGCCGAATCGCCAATCGCGTGACATGCTTGATCCCCCCAAAGCAGCCGTCCGCAAAGTTGCTCTTCTGGTGGTTGGACATTTGGTGGTTGGGCATCTGGTGAGCATGCGAGCGGAGTGACTGCTCCGAAAATAACTCGCGTCGACCGTTGCTGGTCATCAATCATGTTTCCGTAAAGTCCGGGCCAGGGTTGTAGGCCTCGAAACTGACGATCAATCAACGTGACATCGTAGCGGCAGTCAATCTGTCCGTCGGATTTCGCAAGTCGCGGTGCTGGTGTGACAAGAGCCGGGTCTTGAATCGCAGCCGTAGCAACGGCGACCGTTGCATCGTCGTTCGCAAAGATCGCTTCGATTGCTAGTAGTGTGCAGGCTACACCGGATGAGCTGAGTTCAGTTTCGAGCTCTAGTGCGGTTTGCCGTGAACTAATTGTTGTCGTTGATTGGCTGATGATCGGCCCGCCATCCAACTTGGGCGTCATGTGAATCACTGAAACGCCGGTCACAGAGTCGCCGCGTAGGATACTCCATTGAACAGGAGCCGCTCCACGATGTCGCGGTAGCAACGAACCATGCAGATTTATCCCGCCACGCTTCGCGGTCGATAATGCGTCGCGAGACAAAATCTGTCCATAGTCACAAACAAAGAGTAAATCGGCCGATTCTTGTCTTAGCCATTCCACCGACTCTTCGGAGTTGATCGATGCTGGCGTAATGATGCGAAGCGCGTTTTCTTGGGCCCAGGCGAGCACCGGATTCGGAAGCGGCTTATTCGAAGACGCACTCCCTTTGGCACTGGCGTCATTAGATATAGGCTTCGTCACCACTGCGACGATTTCATTTCGCAAGTCGGCAAGTACCGCTGCGAACGAAGGGACTGCGAAAGCGCCAGTACCCATGAGGATCAATCGCCGTCTTAGCAATATTGCTTCTCCCACTTCGCCGCGATTTCCATCGCTCGTTCGTCACTTTCGAGCGAGCCTGTACGTTGACGTGAGAGGTAATCCTGTGCAATGGTATCGATGCTGTAGGAGATCGAGTTCAATGATTCTTCGGATATTCGATCAACGAACAGAACCCCGTCCAAGTGATCTGATTCGTGTTGGATGATCCTTGCAAGAAATCCTGTGTATTCGGTATTAATTTCGTTTCCGGTGTGATCGTAAGCGTTTACCCGTAGCGACTTGCTGCGTTTGACGCTGGCGGTTACTCCAGGTAACGAAAGGCAACCTTCGTCGGCTTCCTCGACCCCTTTTTGCTTGCTGATAACCGGGTTGATGAATACCATCTCGTTCCCTTCGCTGGGTTTTCCAGATGGGTTACAAATGAAAAGCCGGACGGGTATACCGACTTGATTCGCCGCTAAGCCAACGCCTTTCGAGTCGTACATCAATCGAAACATTTCCTGTACGATTGTTTGAAACTCCTTGTCCACGCGGGCAATCGGTTTCGACTTCATTCGAAGCACAGGGTTCGGTACAGTGACCAGGTTGAGGGCGGGCATTTAAAAGTAAAGTTTAGGGAGTCTGGGCGAAAAAATAAGCAAACATCAAACGACAGCGAGATTGCATCGAAACAAAAGCGTTTCGTAGTTGCCATGCTGGGAGTCAACTTTGAGAATCCTACCCTACAATTCCTTTTTCATAAAGATTCCGGAAACAAGATCACACGGCATATCTCCTGCGAGCAATAACTGCTGTCGTCAACTTGATCATTCCATGGATGAAAAAAAGGATGAAAAAATGTATCGGACTGAATGCCGAATCCTACTGATTCAACTGAAAAACCGGAGATTACTGCTTCGGTTTCTCGTGTTTTCGTGGGTTGGGCTGTGGGCTGGGCTGTGGGCTGGGCTGTGGGCTTTTCCTGTCTCTGCACAAAATTCTGGGACAACTGCGACCGTAGTGCCTTCGCGGGAATCAATCGCAGAATCTAGCCTCGCAACCATCGTTTTTTCTGCCGTTTTTGCTGCAACCGCTTCGCCAAGAGCTTCATGGTCGCATTCGGATTCCGAAACGACTGTAGGTCGAATCGTCGATTTCAATGCGGCGAATATCATCTACCAATTGCCTCCCGATGAAACATTGAAGACTAGAAATGCGCTCGACGTTACAAAAATCACCTTCGAGTGGCTTTCGGAAGATGCTGCTGAAGCCAATATGGCTTTCGAGAGTGGTAATTTTAGCGATGTGATTCGACTTGGTAAGCTCGCAATCGCCGGTGGTCAATTGCCCAGTTGGCAGCAACGATTGTTGGTTGCGAAAATGGTAGAGGCGTTCTGGCAATCAAATCAAAAGGTGATAGCAGGCAAGCTTTTTATATCATTGTTGAAGGATTCGTCGCCGCCGCTGGTATATGCTTCAGCACCTCTTCTATGGCAGTCAACGAAAGTGGATTCTGCGATGACCGAAGTGGCCCTTGGCTGGGTCAAGGAGTCTGAATCCTTTCACTCGCAGTTGCTCGGAGCATCTTGGTTACTGGGGACTTCTGATTCCTCAGGAGCAATCGAAGCGTTGCAAAGAGTTTCTCGGCAGGCGAATGTACAGCTCGCCCGACTTGCCAGAGCGCAGCTATGGCGTGTCGCTACACCGAAAGAAGTGGCGAGTAAATTCCTAGAGTGGCGAACCGTTCGAGATCTACTACCCGTCGCATTGCAAGTGGGACCGACGTTGACTATTGCGGAAAAATTGGAACGTGCCTCATTGCAAGCCGAAGCGCTTGACGAGTACATTCGAATCCTCGCCGTCGAGCCATCAAAATCTTATGCCTCCCTTCTCGCAAATAAACGGGCGTCTGAGATTCTTCGTTCGCTCAATCGGCCTGATGAAGCAAACCGACTTTTGCCCTCATCATAAAACCGCATGCAAGTCACCTAAATAGCAAATGCGAGTAACAGTTCGCAGCGACTTACAACAATCATAAACTCCTTCAGAATTTACTATATGCCAACTATCGGATTTTTAACCAGCGATCTTATGTTTCATTCGCGTGTCTCTCAGTCGCTAAACGATTTGAAGTCGAGTGGAAGGGAAATCACGCTGACAGTGAATCGCAGTGTCGAAAAACTTATCGAGAAGCTTTTGGAAGCTTCTGATGTAAAGCTGTTCATCGTGGATCTTTCACTTCGCGAACTGAACATGGAAGCAGTTACCAAGTCGTTGCGAGACTCGCTTCCAAGTGTGCCAATCATCGCCTACGGTCCACACGTTGCAGGAGCGCTCCTTCAAGCCGCCGCAGATGCCGGGGTGGAGTCTGTCTACACCCGTGGTCAATTCGATCATCGAATGACCGAGATCATCTCCGAATACATAAACGTTATTTAGCGGTCGACAAAGTTATGATATTTTTAAAGCAACTTTTAAAGCGACTCGATGAGATAGCTCCGCTTGCGATCGCAGAAGAATGGGACAATGTTGGTCTTCTCGTTGGTGATCCTGACAGCGAGATCCATAAGGTGATGACGTGTTTGACTATCACGCAAGCGACAGTATCGGAAGCCATCGCCAAGCGTGTCGATTGTATCGTTGTCCATCACCCGATTCCCTTCAAGCCGATCTCGCAGATAACGACTTCCACATCCACAGGTCGTTATCTGTGGCAACTGGCCTCCAATAAAATCGCAGTGTATTCCCCTCACACAGCCTGGGATAACGCCCGTTTCGGTATCAACCAGAAGTTGGCCGAGTTCTTTCAACTGGAAGATATTCGTCCGATGGTTCCTCTTAAAAGTGAGATCGTGAATCGTATCTCATCGCTCGTTCCCGCAGAAGATTTGCGATACCTTGGTACTGGTCGAATCGGAACGGTCACCAAAGGCGAAACCATTTCATTGATCATCAGTGGCATTCATGAAATGATCCATAATCCAAGGATCGAACGCAATCAGCCGCTCCTTACGAAGGTGAATAAGATTGCCTTTGTATGCGGGAGCGGAGGCAGCTTCGCAAACGCGGCGAAAAAAGCGGGTGCTGATTTGTTGATAACTGGCGAGGCGACCTATCATCAGTTTCTCGAGGCGAGCAACCTTGGACTTGGGCTCATCACATTTGGTCATTACTCTAGCGAAATTGGGGCCATGCGTGTGCTTTCGGAGATGCTTGGCGAAAGCTTTCCCGAGATGCAAGTTTGGCGATCCCACGACGAGACGGACGCCTACTGCACAGAGATTTGATCAATGTACCGAATCGTGGATTGAATCAGAATAGCAGTCGATCCCTGGAACGTTGTATGAAGATCTTGGACGCGGCTCGGGGTTGGGTAGGCTTGCCCAATGGGTAGCTTAGCAATCTTACTCATGTAGCGAGCATATCTGGTTGAATCGCGTTCTGACAGGTAAAGCGATACACCCCAAGCGATCGCGTAGGCTTTGTCAGGATCGCTTTTAAACAAACTATCATCGCGGACCATGCTATTGAACAGTAGCGTCAACTGATCCGGATGTTTGGCGATTCCTTTCCAAGTATCAATGCGTGCTTGATTGATGAGATTCGTGGATGATGCTGTCGCTCGCGATTCGGTCATGCCGGGAGCTTCGAAGATAGAAGCCAGTCCTTCCAAGGCCCATAGCGGTGGTGAGGAGAGTCGCTGGTGAAGTCCTGAATTGAATGCTAATTGATGGGTGGCTTCATGACGAATAGTCGCCATTGCTTCGCGTTGATCGAGCGGATTTCCACTTGGTTCATAGAGATACAAACGATTGGTTAGGATGCTGTAGAAACCTGCCGTACGTGGAGAGACATTCATCTGATTCTGTGCCGCATAACGAAAAAATTCCGCTTGATCGCGAAAGACAACTCCAACTAATGGGAAGTCGGGTTTGTGAATTTGGAAGCCACGGGTCGTGAAGTACTGAAGGAATGATCGTTGTAGGTCCGCGAAGACTTTGGTCCATTTTGAAACCGTGCCCGGTGACGCAACAATGACGAAATCGCCCGATCCATCGACTGTGTAAGAACGACCGAATTCCTCCTGCAGCATGCCACGAAGATTCATTGCGGTGGTTGGCTGAAAGGATTCCTTGAGGATGGAGTGCGACTGGATTTCGCTGGGTTCAAACGAGGCGATACGCCCGGTTCTTTCCAGCAGTACAACCTCGGCCTGGTTCCAAGAGATAGGCAGTCCATACGAAAGTCCCGTTTGCGTGCGGATCTGCGCCAGCGGTGGACCTTCGGCACTTGCGATCTTGAGTGACGTTAATAAGAAACACAGGATCCAGAAAAAAGGGAAGGCGAGAGTGCTGCTTTGTCGTTTGGTCATGCTAACGGACAATCCGAAAACCACATAATGTTGTAGAGGAACTTTGAGCCATCGCTGTTAGCAGAGATCTGACAGCCGGATTAAGTTCCGGTTTGAATGACGGCGGCAGCGACAACTGTTCCAGAAGTGAAAAACTAGTTCATGTTCGGTTTGCAAGCTTAATTATTGCTCACTTTGAATCAGAAACGGCTGGAGTGGGTTTAACGGTGGTGCCGATAAAACCGGTTGGAAGTATCTTTTGCTACCCAAAAACGTTGGAAGAACATGAATCCTACCGTTCGACTTTGCTTGGTCCTGCACAACCACCAGCCAATCGGTAACTTTGACGGCGTTATCGAACAGGCCTACCAAGATAGCTATCTTCCATTTCTGGAAGTCTTCGAGCCCTACCAGCACCTGAAGCTTTCGTTGCATACCAGCGGACCGTTGATGCTGTGGTTAGCGGAGCATCACCCGGAATACATCCAGAGAGTCGCGGCGTTAGTCGCTGCCGATCGAGTTGAAATCGTAGGCGGTCCCTTTTACGAACCGATCTTGACGATGCTTCCGAGTCGAGATCGTGTCGGTCAGATTGTGAAGTACACGCACTGGCTTCAAGATACTTTTAACACGCCCATTCAGGGCATGTGGATGCCGGAACGTGTTTGGGAGAGCCAGTTGGTTCGAGATCTGGTGCCTGCAGGAATGCAATACACGATTCTTGACGACTAC
>JANODQ010000052.1:0-3017 GCA_031412775.1 Pirellulaceae bacterium
AAAAGCTTCTGCATACAGACCTGATTGGAAAGGATTAGTCGAAAATAAATTTCACATCACCTCTCAAACCATAAAGGACGAGAAGGATATCGGAGTTGTGCCCGACAAATATACCTTTCGGAGAGGACGTGATTATCGGCTTGATGCACACTTCGACATAAAAGAATTCACTCGATTCATGATCTTGGAAGTCATCAAATACAATTGCGATCGCACACTTAGTAAATATGACGCTGATCGTGATTTTGTTGCCACGGGGCTGCCGTACATCCCTACCCAGATCTGGCACTGGGCGGTGAACAATCGCGGTGGACCTCGGGCCTGCAATATTGATGAAGTTCGGTATTCGTTGCTACGAAAAAAGCAGGCCACCGTAACAGAGTCCGGTATATCCTATAAGAACCTATTGTGGACTTGTAAAAAGGCTGTTGAAAACGATTGGTTTGACCATGCTCGACAACACGGGCGGCGCCCGTTGACAATTGCCTACGACCCTCGCTTTCCAGACCAAGCCGTTTGGAAGGACGACCAAGTACCTGGTGTCTTTCATTCGCTGGAGATCACGGATCGGGCGCGCGCCTTTGAAGGCGTTACCGAACATGAGATCGAATTGCTTTCCCTTATTCAAAAACAGCAGAAAGCCGATGCGCGGCACGAAGCGCAAACACGAATAGCGAACAGGCAGCATCAGCAAGACGAAATGACAAAGGCCGCAAAGGCGAAAAAGAGATCAGCCGTCGCTGAAAATGGCTCATTTCAAATGAATGACATGAATGAAGCTCGTAATGACGAGCTACACGATGAACGAAGAGCCGCCGGGGGGCCTGCGTCGATGGATCCAAGCTTTGGGGTACCGACAGAGGAGACTGATCAAACTGCTCCAGATTCACCCTCGCTTAAGCGGCCCAGATTCGCCCCCATTGGTCTAATTTAAGGAATTTCAAATGGCGTTTCTAAAACCAGTATCATACCCAGCAGATACCAATCCATTCATCGAGGATCTTGGAGAAGTGTTTAGCGGAACCCAGTGGCACGATCACTTGACCCAGCTGCCTCAACACGCTGAAGACGAGCGCTCGCATTCGCAAGCTAAACGCAAGATGTATACGAGCCGATTAGACAATTTTTTTATTCCAAATGTGGAGCAAATTCGGTTTGCGGAACGCCTTCATGAAGTTCTGATAACCGGTTATGCAGGTAGAGATCCTCGGGCCACCAATTATGTGAGTGGTTTGCAGACGCGTGACAAACTCGAGAAGAATGATTTTGTCCAAAGCTGCTTAAAACCAGCTTCACTGAACACTGCCCGCAGTTTCAGTGTGTTCGGTTCCGCCGGCATGGGAAAGTCTGTGGCAGCAGATCGCATTCTGCGTTGCTATCCTCAAGGGCGCGAAATCGTAACAGATTTTTTGGTGCACCAGCTCGTTTGGGTTAAGTTAGAATGTCCACGGAATGGATCATTGAAACAGCTATGCCTATCTTTCTTTCAGAAAATAGATAGTTTGTTGGGCTCGGAATACTACTTGAAATTTAAGTATATGGCCGTGGACTCCATGATTGTTCAGATGTCCATTATTGCGAGAACTCACGCTCTTGGTGTCCTAGTTATCGACGAAATTCAGCATCTCGCCGCAGGTCGAAATAAAGGCGCAGAACTGCTCAATTTTATCACACAGCTTGTCAATCAAATCGAAATTCCAGTAATCATGATTGGGACAGAGGAAGCAAATAAGCTGTTCGAATCTTCAATTGTACAGGGACGACGAGCTAGCGGAATTGGTCATATCGCTTTTGATCGCTTCGAGAATGACGAGGATTGGTCTTCGTTCGTTTCGACAACTTGGCGATTTCAATGGACCAGTGTGTCGACCGAAATTACTCGCGAATTGATCGACGTGTTTTATGAGGAGACACAAGGCATTACCTCCCTCTTTCTAACCTTGTATGCTTTGACGCAACGAGAAGCGATCGATCAGGTCGCCTGGGGCGGAAGTAAGGATGAGCCAATTACGGTTAAATTGGTGAAAGAGACGGCCAAAAGAGAGTTCAAACTGCTGCAAAAAGCACTCGGACACATTCGCAAAGGTCGCAGAGCCGGTGCCGAGCTCGAAGCCGCACTGGCGTCAATGCAACAGGAGACTTTCGAAGAGCTTGAACCATCGGACACCGTCGAATTCACGCGTGAAAAAGATAAGGCGGCCGAGCGAGCTGCTGCTGCAAATGCGCAGCAGGATCCGGACGATGCCGCAGCCAAAGGTCAGAAAAAACCTCGAAAGCCAAAGCCCTTGTGTCAGTCCCAAACAGAGATGAAAGCACAAAAAGCAATTGCTTCAAACAAGTCGCCGGCCGACGAAATGCCGCGATGGAGACCCAGTTGCTAAACAAATTAGTCTTTCTCCCGCCGATCCGACCAGACGAGCCACTTTATAGTTTAATTGCTCGATGGTCAAAATTCACCGGAGCCAGGACAACTGGCCAACCGGGTTTGAACTTCTTTGGAAAAAGAACGGCAGTCGCGACTTTTGATTTGCCAAATTGCCTTGCTAATTTTGTCAATCGGCTTCCAAAGCACCTTGATATCCAACCAGAAGATTTAGCTTGGCATTGTACCATGTTTCCGTATTTCGCAGCAGCTGGGCATCCTGATCGAAAGGCAGCAGCTCTAGAGGCTATGATCAAGGGCGTGGGGGACGTTCACATGACCCTCGGTCTCACTGCATTTAAAGTAAGGCGCGTCACGCGTTTGCGGTTCTGCGCAGTATGTAATCGGCAGAACTTTGATACGTTCGGCGAAGTCTGGTGGTCCAGACTATTTAACCTTCCATGCGTCCTCGTTTGTCCAAAGCATGGCAAGCCGTTGCTCACTAGCACGGTGGACCTCGACGATTTAAGTCGACATGCGTTCATTCCCGCAGGCCCAGAAAACTGTCCCGAGAATGCACCTCCAGTTTGCGAGCCGAACGGGAAACAACTTGATATCCTAATGAGCATTGCACGAACTTCAGAGTGGTTCCTGA
>JANODQ010000053.1:0-5698 GCA_031412775.1 Pirellulaceae bacterium
CAATTCGAAGCTTGACAGTCGTGCCATCCTCACCGTGAATCTCGGCTCGTTGATGAACCGATTCACGATACAGTTTACCCGTTCGCTTATCATCGGGCGCAGATTTTAAGATGAACTCGCATGGTAGGAAGTCTTTGTCTGTGTTGGCAAAAGCTTCATCCAGAAACTTCATGCGTTTCTCGGGCATGTAAACTTCGACATCCCAGTTGCCTGTTGGATCGGCGATGGTCATCAGAACCTGGCCAGTCACTACTGGACGAGCCACCAGATTCTTCTCAACGTCCCAAGTCGTGACGGTTCCGGAAATGGGACTCATTCGCTGGAGTTTCTGACGTTTATCATTTAGGATTTGTAGCTGGTTATCGAACGCGGATATTTGTTGTTCAACTTCTGCGCGGTCGCTGGACAGTTGTGAGCGATCTGCTTCGGTAGCTGCCCCTTTGTTAATCATGGCGAGGATGGATTGCTGTCTGCTTATCGCTTGATTCAATTGCCCACGCGTGTTCGCGAGCTCGACTTCTAGATCGCGATTTTTCATTCGAACTACGAGATCCCCTTTTTTGACTTCGCTTCCATGTTTAACCAAGACCTCTTCGATCTCGCCGTCAACGTGCGCAAAGAGATTCCTCTGAACTTCAGGCATTAACTGCCCGTTCCCTTTGAGATCAAAATCATAAGGGATGAAAAAGGAAGCAACGATCGCAACTGTCGCAAGAGCCATTATCGAGACGGTCTTTGGTAGAGCCGTTCCTCGGAATATCCATAGGATTCGATCCAAGAAACGCCACACAGGCATCAAGAAGATACCGCTGTGAGTCATCGAGTTCGACAAAGCACGGCACGAGTGTTCATAGACAAGGTCGACGCGTCCTTCGAGTTGTTGTCGCGTCAGTTGCGTCTCGATCTGTTCGACGATTAACGCTCCGATCGCAGGGCCGCGTTGCCTCGCTTCGGGCGACACATTCCTTGAAGTCAAAACGTCGCCTTCGATAGTTTTTTCAGGACGATAGATCGGAAGCACCGCAATGGTCCGACCGTGAGATTGATCGACGTAATCTTCGACAGCTTCTTCAATTTGCGGTGGCAAGTCTTCGGAGGTTCCGTCGTACCAAAGTGGTTCGCCGGAGCGAATCACACGCGTCGCAAGATTATTGAGTGCCGTGACGATATTCGAGCGGTTCTCAATCGTGTCTTGGCCGCTGATGGAAATAACTTTTGCCTTGCGACGTTTCGCAGTGGCAATGCTGACTCGGTCGCACTCGATGAGTCGACGTCCTTCGTTGGCGATCGTGTAAGCAGTGTCACGAAGATCGAGGTTGTCGTGAACAAGCCGTGCAAACTGATCGGCCTGCTGAAGTAGTCCGTGCTTGTCGGCGACTTTCTGTAGCTGATTACCTTTGAGCCACTCGCCTACGATCTTGCCGATATGTTCGATAAATCGGAGATAACCTCGTTGGGCATCAGGCTGAGAATCACCACGCTGGAAAACTTCGATTACCCCGGCTGGCTGTTGAGCTCCGATCAAGGGCGCAAGCACTAGCAAAAAACGAGTCGGATTAGCCAGCTCTTGATTTTCACCATAAGCCGATTGAGGGGGAATCAGCTCGGATTTCCCTTGTGCGAGCACTCGGCCGAGCAACCGCGAGTGTCGGACAGCTTCCTCGTTCGATTGGTCCGACAGCATCGGGTCTACTTGCATTTGATAAGACAAACGCAACGAACCTTCACCATCAAGCAACCAAATCGCCCCACCAGCCGCAGCAAGGGCTGCGACGACTTTTTGCAGAATCTCGGGATAATAAACAGTCGCCGCTACATCAGATTTCGAAAGTTCTGATATTTCGTTGACCAATGTGCGAATCTGACGCTTGGTCTGTTCTACGCTTTCTTCATCTGGTATCGAAGACATTTACTTTGGTCACAATCCATGAAACACGAAATCGATCTAGACTATGACGATAAACGACCGTTCAAATAGCACAACCTAGAAAGCTTGTTTACCACGATTCTTCACATCCAACATTTTGCTCGACGAACGATTGTGCGGAAAACGCAGACTATTCCACGGGCCGACCTTTCCTCGCTCTCGTCGCTCCTAAATCGATGACTCTTATACGAGATTATCGCAGATGCGTTCAGTATTGGGGTATACCAAATTCAATCAAAAGTCTTTTGCAATTTTCCACAAGCTAGGAAACTAGTCGGCTGATTCGGTTGGTGCGGGAATACGCAACAAAAGCCTGAACAAATGCGAAGCACGTGTGCCGATTGTTTAAAAGTAAGACCCCCCAAGTCAACATGCGCAGGTCGCGTCGACATTGCGGATTTTAACGAATTGACAAGACTAGATTGGTGTCCAGTTTTAAGTCAGACGGAGATTCTGTCTTGTCAATCTGGAATGCTCGAACCTAATTTATCCTTACGAATTAGAATTCCTGAATGACACAATTGAATAGGTGGCTCGTCGGAGCCGTTCTACCGATTTTTATCTCCCTCTTAGGACTGGGGCTCTACTGGCAACTTGGTTCCAGCGAGCCCAGACGGGTGGGAACTGACGGAAACGATCCAGCTTCGTTGCTCGCTAAGCTCGCGATCATCTCCGTCGACGAAGTACTCCCGTTTGGAACGGACCAATCGCTGGACATCGACGTTTCAGGAACAGTCGTTCCCTATCGACAAATAACGGTCGCCGCAGAAATCCCAGGACGCTTTCAGACGAAGAACGAGCTCTGTCGCGTCGGACACCTCGCAAAAGAAGGTGACTTGCTTTTCGAGTTAGATTCAACCGACTTTCAATTAAACATCGACCGATTAACGGCTCTACGCGATGCTGAGTACGCGCAGCAAAGCGAACTCGATCAAGCCAAACGCATCCGTCTCGCAAGCCAAAATCAACGACTGACAATTCAGAATCAACTCGCCCTGCTAAAGACGCGGAGAACTCGAATCAACGTCGCAGAAAAATTGGCTGGGACTCAGCTAGAACAATCCAAAGTCAATCTCGCGAGAACCAAAATCGTTGCTTCCATCAGCGGCGTCATTGTCAGCGAATCTGTCGAAGATGATTCCTATGTTGCAAAGGGTGCCTCGCTTTGCACGATCGATGATACACAGCGCGTCGAGGTGCTGTGTAACCTACGAGCCGACCAAATGCTTTTAATACTCGACCAAGCGACCAGTCAAGCAGCAAACAACCTTGATTCAAATCGAACAGCAAAAGATTCGATCGGCAACGATACGCAAGGGCCTGATCAATATGAACTTCCTAAGACCTCTGTAACGGTTGCTTACCAAGTAGCAGGCCGTGATGACATGGTCTTTCGATGGGATGGTCAGCTAAGTCGATACGATGGTATTGGTTAAGATCCGCAAAGCAGGACCGTACCGGTTCGCGTCCGAGTCGATGAGCAACGCCGAGTCGTCTCGAAAAGCACACCTACCTTCAATCAATCGGGAGGTCCTTCAGCTTTAGTTCGAGGAATGTTTGTTGAGTGTACTTTTCACACTAAGCCGAATCGCCCATTAATGCTCATCCCCAAACTTGCACTGAAGCCTGGTAACCAAGTTTGGTCTTTCAGTAGCGATCCATCGATTATCCAAAGTCAAGAATCGACCAACTATCTTAACGCGTCCGAAGAGGGTACACATCCGAGCAAAAAGACAAACAACCAATCCAGCCAACAGGAAAGCAACTCGACGCGTCAACTGCTGAACTCGTCGCAGCCTATGCTCAATATTGAGGAATGGATTCCTGGTCGTGTGACAGTTATCAATAAGACTCACACTTTGAGTACTGTTCGCTTCCCGAATCAAGTAGATGGTTCCGAGTACTGGGTGGCGGAAATGAAATCAAACCTTCAACCGGGCGATCTTACCGTTGTAAGCCCGCTCGCAAACTTGATCGGCGATGGGTCCGATAAGGTAAGAGTTTCCACCAAGTAATGGTTCCTTAAGAAGCGAAATAAACGAGGGGAGAGCCACTCAAAGGCGGCATCCCAGGCCGAGCCTGGAACGAGGAAAAGCTTTAAATGCCCATACCCGCTTGTTGCTTCATTACGCGAAGCGTTCTTGGAGCGATAGGACGGTCATCGATTCGGTTCGCATGGCTTCCATGGCTTGAACGGCGGCTTCGGCTGCAGCGAGTGTGGTGATACAGGGGACACCGAATTGCACCGCGGCGGCTCGGATACGTCCTTCGTCAGTTCGTGCGCCTTTGCCATTCGGGGTGTTGATGATCAGCGAGACATTGTCGTTCTTAAGATAGTCGATCAAATTCGGATTGCCTTCGGCAAGCTTTTTGACTCGAGTCACAGGGAGACCTGCTTTGGCTATCTCATTGGCTGTTCCGCTGGTGGCTAAAAGTGTGTAGCCCATCTTGTGAAGGTTGTTTGCAATCGCGGGAATCGGGCCGCGATGTCGGCTTGCAACGCTTAAGAACACGTTACCGGTTTTGGGCAAGAAGACACCTGCCGCGATTTGACTCTTAGCGAATGCGATCGGAAACGTTTCGCTTATTCCCATCACCTCGCCGGTCGATCGCATTTCTGGGCCGAGCACAATGTCGACCCCAGCGAACTTACGAAACGGGAAGACGCTTTCTTTGACCGAGATATGTCGCGGGATGGGTTCGGATGTGATGCCAAGCTCTTTCAAGGTCATACCGGCCATTACTTTTGCAGCAATCTTTGCTACGGGAACTCCAGTCGCTTTCGCAACAAATGGAACGGTTCGGCTGGCCCGTGGATTGACTTCAAGAATGTAGACGACCTGATTGGGGCCTTCTTCTTTCACGGCGAATTGAACGTTCATCAGCCCGATTACTTTTAACTTCAACGCCATCGCTCTCGTCGATTGCCGAATCTCTTCAATGACTGATTGGGGCAATTGAAATGGAGGAATCGCACAAGCTGAATCGCCCGAGTGAACACCGGCTTCTTCGATGTGTTCCATGATCCCCATAATCACGACGTCCGTTCCATCGCAAACGGCATCTACGTCGACTTCGGTAGCGTCTTCCAAGAAACGATCAATAAGAACCGGTTGCCCCTGAGACACGACGAAGGCTTCTGTCACGTAGCGATCGAATTGTGAGTTGTCGTAGCAAATCTCCATCGCTCGACCACCGAGCACAAAGCTTGGGCGAACGATTGCTGGAAAGCCAATCTTTTGAACTTCCGCACGCGCTTGAGACATGGTCCGAGCGATTCCGTTTGCCGGTTGTCGGAGGCCAAGTTCGATCAGAAGCTTCTGAAACTTTTCGCGATCTTCAGCCGCCTCGATTGTCTCCACGCTAGTACCAATAATTGGAACACCAGCCGTATCGAGAGCTCGAGCGAGGTTCAATGGCGTTTGTCCGCCGAACTGAACGATAACACCGTGAGGTTGAATACGATCGCAGATGTTAAGCACATCTTCGGTAGTTAACGGCTCGAAGAACAGGACATCGCTCGTGTCGTAGTCGGTGCTGACTGTTTCAGGGTTGCTATTGACCATGATCGACTGAATGCCCATTTCCCGCAGCGCGTAGCTCGCATGGCAACAGCAGTAATCAAACTCGATTCCTTGTCCGATTCGATTCGGACCGCCTCCCAGAATCATGACCCGCTTTTGCCCGTCAATCGGTGGCGGGAGTTCGTCTTCAAATTCGTAAGTGCTATAGAAGTATGGTGTATAGGCTTCGAATTCAGCGGCACAGGTA
>JANODQ010000054.1:0-1854 GCA_031412775.1 Pirellulaceae bacterium
ATTGAAATCGCCAGGTTGTCGAAACGAACGAAGACCAGTCCTCGTCATTCTCGAAGCGATCAAACGCGATATGACCAATTCCGCTAGCTCGTCGGCCCTGTACAATAGAAGCTTCGAACAGCTTATTCGCTTCTTCCGTCCCAATCATGATTACAGGAATCTCGATCTGATTGACCAGCTGTGTGATGAAATTGAGCAATTCGTTGCCCTTAATCCGACCTGCGGCCAGATGCTGAATTTCGTCGATAACGAGGACACCAAGTGCGTGAGTTCTCGCAATAATAGACATCTGAACGATCATGGAATCCACGGCCATATGCTTGAATTTCAAGTAATATTCTGATCCCAACAGACTATCTATTTTCTGAAAGAAAGACAGGCAAAGCTGTCGCAATGATCCATTTCGCGGACATTCCAACTTAACCCAAACGAGCTGATGCACCAAAAAGTCTGTTACGATTTCGCGCCCTTGCGGATAGCAACGCAGAATGCGATCTGCTGCCAGAGACTTTCCCATGCCGGCTGAACCGAACACACTGAAACTGCGAGCAGTGTTTAATGCGGCTGGTTTTAAGCAACTCTGGACAAAATCATTCTTGTCGAGTTTGTCACGCGTCTGCAAACCACTCACATAATTGGTGGCCCGAGGATCTCTACCTGCATAACCGGTTATCAGAACTTCATGAAGGCGCTCCGCAAACCGAATTTGCTCCACATTTGGTATAAAAAAATTGTCTAATCGGCTCGTATACATCTTGCGTTTAGCCTGCGAATGCGAGCGCTCGTCTTCAGCGTGTTGAGGCAGCTGGGTCAGGTGATCGAACCACTGGGTTCCGCTAAACACTTCTCCAAGATCCTCGATGAATGGATTGGTGTCTGCTGGGTATGATACTGGTTTTAGGAACGCCATCTGAAATACCTTAAACTAGAGTGCTGGGGACAAATTTGGGCCGTTTAAGCGGGGGTGCATATGGAGCGGTTTGATCAGCCTCCTCTGTCGGTACCCCAAAGCTGGGATCCATCGACGCAGGCCCCCCGGCGGCTCTTCGTTCATCGCGTAGCTCGTCATGACGAGCTTCATTCATGTCATTCATTTGAAATGAGCCATTTTCAGCGACGGCTGATTTCTTTTTCGCCTTTGCGGCTTTTGTCATTTCATCTTGCTGATGCTGCCTGTTCGCTGTTCGTGTTTGCGCTTCGTGCCGCGCATCGGCTTTCTGCTGTTTTTGAATAAGGGAAAGCAACTCGATCTCATGTTCGGTAACGCCTTCAAAGGCTCGCGCCCGATCCGTGATCTCCAGCGAATGAAAGACACCAGGTACTTGGTCGTCCTTCCAAACGGCTTGGTCTGGAAAGCGGGGGTCGTAGGCAATTGTCAACTGGCGTCGCCCGTGTTGTCGAGCATGGTCAAACCAATCGTTTTCAAGAGCCTTTTTACAAGTCCACAATAGGTTCTTATAAGATATACCGGACTCTGTTACGGTGGCCTGCTTTTTTCGTAGCAACGAATATCGAACTTCATCAATATTGCAGGGCCGAGGTCCACCGCGATTGTTCACCGCCCAGTGCCATATCTGAGTAGGGATGTACGGTAGCCCCGTGGCAACAAAATCACGATCAGCGTCATATTTGCTAAGTGTGCGATCGCAATTGTATTTGATGACTTCCAAGATCATGAACCTAGTAAATTCTTTTATGTCGAAGTGTGCATCGAGCCGATAATCACGTCCTCTCCGAAAGGTATATTTGTCGGGCACAACTCCGATATCCTTCTCGTCCTTTATGGTTTGAGAGGTGATGTGAAATTTATTTTCGACTAATCCTTTCCAATCAGGTCTGTATGCAGAAGCTTTT
>JANODQ010000055.1:0-3161 GCA_031412775.1 Pirellulaceae bacterium
GGCTATGCGAATGCGTGAGCGAAGCCCCCGCATCGCTGCCAACGTTCTTAAAGATGACAGCATAGCGCAACGAATCATGTGCACGCCAGTGGACGAGTCGTCGTCGAAAGGCTTCGAAGACTAATTGTGTATGCGATTCCGAAAGCTGAGTAAGGCTGTGCAAATGCTCGGGTGATTCAATAATAACTTCATGCGCACCGCGAATGCTTCTCCTTGCAAAGAGTGGCTCGTCGTAGCTTTGATTATCTTCGGAAGTCGTTGCAAGAAAATTTAACTCTGAAACATTTCTCTGCTCGGACATATGTGATGCAACTTGATAGTCCATGTCGTCGCTGAACTCGCCAACACGATTCTCGCCTTTATGATCACCATGACCGACTGCAACGGCGTGCAACGCATGGGGAAGATCCACGAGTGGAGTAAGCGCCGGAAATTTGTTTGCTACGACGCGAACTTGCCATGGCCGATTCCGCTTGGAGCCAGCCGATTGTCTTGGCAGCCGAAGAAGGGTGGCTGGTGTTTGCTCTTCAAAACCAGCACAGAAAGGACAAATAACAAAAGAGCCTGGCGAAAGGAGTGCATCTTTAAACTCGTCGGGGCGTTGAGATCGATGCGGGGCAAAGATGACCCATCGATCTGCAAGCCAGTCATAACGTGTCTCACTCATTCGATGAAAGTTTCGCTCAGTAGGATTAAAGTCAAGGGTTTATAGCGAACACACGTTAGTCTAACTTCGAAAATTGGCTGATGCTACTCAGTCATCTGCTACTCAGTCGTCCGTGGCATGGCACACGCTCGCTTATAGAGACTTTCGTAGTGGAGTGCACTTTTGGTCCAAGACCAATCTTGTCGCATCCCCGTTTCAACAATCTGCTTCCACACCATCGGCTCACGTGTGAATGTATCCAGCGCACGGTCTACGCACTCTGAGAGAGAATCGAGAGCGCAGTCATAAAAAACGAATCCAGTTGCGGACCCATCTTGCAGCGTGTAATCGGACACATCCGTCACTGTGTCGACTAACCCGCCTACCGCATGCACGATTGGAACCGATCCATATCGTAACGAGTATAGTTGATTCAAGCCACAAGGCTCATACTGACTTGGCATCAAAAACATATCCGCTCCGGATTCGATTGCGTGTGCCATCCGGTCTGAGAACTCGATACGAATACCGACTCGGTCTGGTGAACGCTTTGCGATTTCTTGCAGAGCAGACTGAAAGCGATGCTCACCGCTTCCCAAAATCGCCCACTGCACATTGTTGCACGGGAGCGATTTCTCGATCAGCTCCAAAACCAAATACCATCCTTTTTGGCTCGCAAGACGCCCTACCAATCCAATAACAGGTACCTTGGAGTCGATTGACAACCCAAGTATTTTTTGAAGATGGGCTTTGCAAGCTGCTTTTCCAACTTCCCAATTTTCCACACCATAAGGTTGTGGCAATAACGAATCGCGCATCGGATCCCAAACCTGGTAGTCGACACCGTTGACAATGCCAGTCAAACGATCACCCAGTCCGCGAAGTACGCCATCCATGCCGCAGCCCAATTCCGGCTTCTGAATTTCTTGTGCATAGTTCGGACTAACAGTCGAGACCATGTCCGCAAAGGTGATCCCCGTCTTCAAGAAACAAAGGTCGTTATAAAACTCCATTCGCTCCATCGTGAAGTATCGCCAATCCATTCCAGTCCAATGCATATCGTTGACCCAATAACGACCTTGATAAGCAAGATTATGGATCGTCATTACGCTTGCTGCATGGTTGTACCATTCAAAGCCGCCCATGCGTGTCCGCATGTAAGCAGGCACTAAACCCGATTGCCAGTCATGGCAGTGCACAACATCGACCGGAAGACCTATTCGTTCGATCGCACGAACGACTGACCTGCAAAAGAATGCAAAGCGTTCGCAGTTGTCTTGATAGTCGGAGTGTTGATCTCCATAAAGATGAGGCCGCTCAAAGTAGTGCGGTTGATCGATGAAGTAGAAGTCAAGCGCTGGTTCGCCTACTGTTGCTTTCAAGAGCCGCACGGCTTTCGGCTTGCCATCCATATCGACAACAAATCCAATCTTGGTGTCTTGAACAGCAACGCCGGCTTGGAACACGCGACTATACGCAGGCAAGAATACACTGCATCGATGACCAAGCTCTGCGAGTCGCGATGGTAGCGTGCCAACAACGTCAGCAAGCCCGCCTGTCTTGGCGAATGGAATCGCTTCGGAACTGACCATGACGATATCCATCGAAACTACTTTCTATTGGCACTTAACAATTCTTACAAATTAGGTAAGCAAGTCTGTTTCACTTACGATCAACAATCCGCGGCGGCAGTTATACAGTGAGTCCACAACATGCTTTGTCAACTCCATTATACCCACTTTTAGGAGAAACTTTTTCATTCCATTTCTTCGTTTGAGAAACTGCGACTTGACCTTGGAATTATCAACACAGAATCGTTATACTCGAAGTTGACGGTTGATAGTCCTATTACAGCAATACCATAATCCTCTCCGCCGTATTCCTTTTTGAGTGCCCACTTAGGGTAGTACAACGATGTTATCTATTCGTCCCAAAGTTGCAGAGCACGCTCTCTTTGTTTTGGGAAGATCCATACATCCAGAACTGCTGAGCTTACATCGATCACGCACCTACGAGCGTGCAAACTACCGGGCCAGAATTGACATCACCAGTGATGGCCATGTCGTCACGTTTTCCAGTACGCAATCCACCGTGACAGAAGTTGTCTGCTCCGCCCAACAGCAACTACCCCAGAAGCGACGGATGGCGGCACATCTTTTTCGAAATCGCACTGCTAGAATGGTCGAAACGCGACGAAATATTGAGTACCAAATCGAATATCAGCTTGAGCAAGTCGGCCCCGGCGTGTTCTGGATGGTTCATCAGCAACTGGCCAACGAGCCCGACGAACACGATTTGCTCCAAAATTTTGACTCCAGCGGCCGAATTCCCATGGGTGCGATCAGCTTTGTCCACGTCGAACAACGCGAACGCCAGTTTCTGGTCCAAGCTCTCCACACTTTTCCAGACGATTATCTGATTCTCAAGTCCTTCTCCACGTTCACAGTCGAAGCCTAATTTTTGAAGCCAAGCCGCGCACGCCTGACCGCCCACGCCTGACCAAGGTGGATATACC
>JANODQ010000056.1:0-2102 GCA_031412775.1 Pirellulaceae bacterium
GTTTTCCAGTGCTGACTAGCGAAGCCGCTAACGCCCGCGCGTCCGCTTCAGTTTGCATGAACGCTCCACTCCCGAACTTCACATCCAGAACAAGTGCGGTCAAGGATTCGGCAGTTTTCTTCGAAAGAATACTAGCTGTGATCAGAGGAATGGAAGGAACTGTTGCGGTTACGTCACGAAGCGCGTAAAGACGTTTATCGGCTGGAACAATTCGTTCAGAAGCGCCCGTGATAACGCATCCGACTTCGGCGAGCTGCTTTTCGATTTCCGATTCGCTTAAGTTAGTTCTGTAACCAGGAATCGCTTCTAGTTTATCAAGCGTGCCTCCAGTGATCCCCAATCCGCGTCCGCTGATCATCGGCACATGCACATCCAACACAGCCAACAGCGGAGCCAAGATCAAAGACACCTTGTCACCTAATCCACCAGTCGAATGTTTATCGACTCGGGAGAAATCCCCGACTCGTTGTAATCGCTCCCCTGTCTCGATCATTGCCAAGGTCAAGTCTGCAACTTCCTCGGGTGTCATCCCCTTCAAATAGATCGCCATCGCAAGAGCCGACATCTGATAATTCGGAATCGCGTCGCGAGCATACTCCGCGATAAAGAATTTGATCTCGTCTTTCGATAGGCACAGTCCATCGCGTTTGTGCTCGATGATAGTTACCGGATTAAACATGTTTCCTCTTACTAAATTTACAACGGCTCAGTCGAATACGGCTTCTAAAACTGTATTTTGCACACCGCGAATAGCTCTCGTGTGACTTTGTCTACATGACATTTCAGTTAATCTGGATAGACTATACAAAACTTTTTTGTCTTGCTGTGCGATCACGCCTCATTTGTTTGTATTTCATGTGTAACAACCACGAACTCTTCCGTTTTCATTGGCTTTCTCTCATGCATTTGCGTTTTGGGCTGTTCGTATTGTCTATGCTCGTTGCAGCGGAAGCTTTTCCTCAGGACGATAAAGCTGAAAGCACGAACCCAGTTTCGACAAAGCAAGAAGACCAGCAGTCGACTCAGTCCATCGGCGCTCGCGAACTATCAAAAGCCTTCCGTTCGGCAGCAGAACGTGCTCTCCCGTGTGTGGTCATGGTCTTTGCTAAGAAGCCGAGCAAGGACGACAAACTTGAGCAGATTGAGACGCTCGAATTTCTAGAGGGCGAACCAGGCAAAGACTACAACATCGGCTCGGGAGTTATCCTCAGCGCTGACGGGCTGATCGTGACGAACCATCACGTGGTTGCCGATTCCAAGCGTGTCCGGATTCGCTTGCCAGATGGCCGCGAGTTTCCAGCCACCGACATTCGATCGGATGCTCCAAGCGACTTAGCAGTGTTGCGCATCGAGTCACCGAAGCCATTGCATTTTGTTGAAGTTGCCGAATCGAGCGGATTAAGCGTTGGCGATTGGGTGCTCGCCATCGGAAGCCCATTTGCGATTGAACAAACGGTCAGTGCTGGGATCGTCAGTGGGAAAGCTCGCAGTCTACCCGGACTAGTCAACGGGCAACTCTTGCAAACCGATGCTGCAATTAATCCCGGGAACTCGGGGGGCGCTCTTGTCAACTTGGACGGTCAGCTTGTTGGAATTAACACGGCGATAGCGAGCTCATCTGGTTCATATCAAGGTGTTGGCTTTGCGATTCCTTCAAATCGAGTCCAATGGGTAACGAGCGAACTCACCAGCTTCGGAAAGGTCCGTAGAGCAACAATGGGAATCACCGTTGCTCCTTTGCCAGAAGAGATCGCAGACCAGCTCGATCTTCCAATTCGCGGAGGGGTGATCGTGGTTCGCATGCGTTCTGGACAAGCAGCCGAGAAAGCGGGGCTCCAGAAAGGTGATGTTATTGTCAAGCTTGGCGATCAAGTAGTACGCTCTCCAGCAGACCTCGCGAGCATTGTCGAGCAGCTCCCAATCGATCAACCTCAACCGGTTACCATTCTTCGCGAAACAAAAGAACTCGAGCTTAAAATCAATCTGCTCGAGAAAACGACTCAGTGAAGACGACCCAGTGAAGTCAACCATCGCTTTAAAACTGAGCCTCAGGCGTTAGCCGAGTTCAAAAGACTAACAATCTGCTTGCGTTGCAAGGTCTA
>JANODQ010000057.1:0-2401 GCA_031412775.1 Pirellulaceae bacterium
AGCAGCAAAAACCGCAACCGCAACAAGACAAACCCAATGAATCAAAACCTGAATCAGAACCTGAACAGAAGCCTGAAAAGGTTCCTGAGAAAAGTGCTGAGCAAACTTCAGGGCTTAAAGTTGCGCAAAAAGTTAAAAAAATCGCTGAGCGACCCAAGGACATGCAAGCTCAAAAGTCAAATGAGAAGCCGGTGTCAAAACCCGACGTCCACCAACAATCGAATTCTCCTAGTTTTTGGTCGATAGCACTTACAGGCGGCATCTCCGATCTATTGCGTTGGCTCTTAATGGTGTCGTTGGCGATCTTTCTTTTCTATTGTGCTATCCGATACCGAGCCGACATAGCTAACGCGTGGCGACAATTACTTCAATCCTTATCCGGCTTTATAAACATCCGACGTCCGACGCTTCCAGAGTCATTCGAAAACGCCAAACTCATTCCAAAAATCTTACAACCGCGCAAGAACTCATTCAATGATTTCGTTGATCCATTTCAGCAAAGCCCGTCGCAATGGATACCTCCTAAGATTGTCAGTCACACGTTCCAAGCGATCGAAGCTTGGGGAAGCGAACGGAACCTTCCACGCACTTCAAACGAGACAGCCGAGGAGTATCTGACACGACTTGCAACACGTTACCCAATCCAATCTGAATCATTTCAGCGTTTGACTGGGCTGTACAATCGACTCGCCTACGCGGCTAAGTCAGTTGATTCGTCTGAATCGAATAAGCTCGCAAGTTTGTGGAGCTGGTTGCGGAAAACGACCAGTCAATAGTTAGCAACGATCAAGCCTTCGATCCAACAATCGAACGCATGGCAGAGATGAAATGGTCGACTTCTTCTATCGTATTGTAGAAATAGAAAGAAGCGCGGCACGATGCACCAAGCCCCAGGCGGTGGTGGAGTGGCATTGCACAATGATGCCCGACCCGAATTGCAATCCCTTGATTGTCCAGAAGGTGGGCTATTTGTTGCGAGTCCACACCATCGACGACGAACGTTAAAACGCCTGTCTTATCATTGAGCTCTGGCCCAAAGGTTTGAACGCCAGGCATGGCGGATATGCCGTTCATCGCTCGATCACATAGCAATCGCTCTTGCTGCAAAATTGCTTCTGGTCCAAGTGCGAGTAGATAATCAACGGCTGGTTTCAAACCGATCGATTCGACAATGGCCGCTGTTCCTGCTTCAAATCGATGAGGTATACCTGCTTGCGTGAAACCCTCAGTGGTAACACTCTGGATCATGTTCCCGCCACCAAGAAAGGCAGGCATTGATTCTAAAAGCTTTCTTTTTCCATACAAAATCCCGATGCCCGTTGGCCCTAGCATTTTGTGACCGCTGAAGACTAAAAAATCAGCGTCCATGGACTGAACATTTACATCACCGTGAGGAATCGCTTGGGCTGCATCCACGAGCACAACGGCTCCAACATGATGAGCGAGATCGGTGATCTTTCGAATCGGATTGATTGTTCCTAAAACGTTGGAGACAGCAGTAATTGCGACAATCTTCGTTCGATGCCCCAAAGCATTCTCGAAAGCCACCAAATCAAGATGAAAATCATCTGTAATTGGAACCCAACGGATGACCGCGCCCGTTCTTGTAGCTAGCTGCTGCCATGGAACAATGTTCGAGTGATGTTCCATCTCGGTCAGAAGGATTTCATCGCCAGCTTGAAGGAATGCATCGCCCCACGCACGGGCAACGAGGTTGATCGAAGCAGTCGTACCCGAAGTAAAAACAATCTCATCTTTGGAAGCTGCGTTAATAAAATCAGCGATCGACTGTCTCGACTCCTCCATCGCGGTCGTAGTTTCGGCTGCGAGGGAGTGACCGGATCGATGCACATTACTGAAGTGCTGTTCATAAGCTTCGTCCATTGCTTTCATAACAGAAGCCGGACGCTGCGAGGTGGCTGCGTTATCGAGATAGATTAAAGGTTTCCCGTTTGGTAACAATCGTGACAAAATGGGAAAGTCAGATCGGCATGCCGCGATGGACTTCGTTGGCACGGGTCGCACGAACTCATTCGTCGGTGTCTCGCCGCTTGGATGTTCGTCTGCTTGGGCTATCTGGGCAATGGAAATCACCTTTTGAACCATCGAGAACAAACCGTTACTCCGAAGTGGGGAGACAAAGGTCTTGAGCTGAAGATCTTCGAAAAGATCCAGTATCGGAAAATCGATTATCTGCTGCGGGCTTTTAAACGAAAAAGCGCCGACCAGAATGGCCACCAACCCTTTGACCATCGGAGCATCGCTCGTGGCAGAAAAAACTAGCTGTTCATTCAGATTCGACGAGGTCAACCAAACCATACTTTGGCAACCAAGAACCCGATTGTCTTCCGTTTTCGCTGCGTCATCAAAAGGCGCAAGAGTGTCTCCAAGCTCAATTAGA
>JANODQ010000058.1:0-1882 GCA_031412775.1 Pirellulaceae bacterium
CAAAGCTGGTGATCGAACGTACGGTCATCGCGTGATGGGTGGCAAAAAGCCCATCACCGTGAGGGATTTCAAGACCTACAGGAAGAGTCTTGAAAAGCTAGGGGTGATGCTTGATCCCGAACGCCGCCGAGCGGCGATTCAGCAACAAATCGACCGGCTCTGTGTTAAGGCGGGTGTTGGATTGAATGCGGATGATGCGTTGCTCGATCAAGCGGTATACACCACGGAGTGGCCTTGTGCCGTTCTTGGCAGTTTTAAGCCCGAGTATTTGGCGGTTCCTTCTGAAATTCTCATGACGTCGATGAAAGAACATCAGGGGTTCTTCTCGGTCAGGGATAAGAAGTCCGGCAAGCTGGCGTCTTATTTTATTGCGATCGCCAACAATGAACCCAAAAACATGACGCTCATTCGGACGGGGAACGAGCGGGTCTTGGCGGCAAGGTTGGCGGATGCGAAGTTCTTTTTCGATCAGGACCGAGAAACTCGGCCGGAGGATTGTGTCGAAAAACTCCGAGGGGTTACATTCCATCAAAAGCTAGGTACTGTCTATGACAAAATGGAGCGTACCGAAAAGCTGGTTAGTTTTCTTGCCATCGATACTGGTAATCAGGGGGTAGTAGAAATTTCTCGTCGCGCAGCTAGACTGGCAAACGCTGATCTTGTGTCTGCCGTCGTTGGGGAATTCCCAACTCTCCAAGGAGTGATGGGCGGCGAATATGCGAAACATGCTGGAGAGAATTCCTCTGTTTCTAAGGCTATTACCGAGCAATATCTACCGCGCGGGATGGAAGGACCAATACCGGATTCACTAGTAGGTAAATTGCTTTCACTCGCGGATCGGTTCGCTAAAATCACAGGTTTTTTTCGCGTCGGAGTCGTGCCAAAGGGATCAGAAGATCCCTATGCATTGCGGCGTGATGCTTTGGCCATCGTCCGCATTCTAGTCGAAGGAGATATCCCTCTCATCCTAAGCCATGCGCTCGACAAGGTGGAGGAAATCTATGACGAAGCCAATTTCCCCGAGCAGCAGCATGGTATGACTATGACTCAAGGTGCACTTGATTTTATCGTTGAGCGGTTTCGCTATTATGCTGGTACGGGGGGGGGTATTAGGCGAGACGACGTGATTAATGCGGTTTTATCCAAAGAAAACATCCATTCTCGTTCGTTTCGTCAGTTGTTGGACCTTATGAAGGCCCTTGAAGCCGTGACAAGAAAGCCGGAGTTCGATCCGTTGATCGTCGGTTTCAAGCGGGCGCATCGGTTGGTCGAAAAAGAGCAGTGGGAACGCCAGCCGGTCGATGCGACGAAGTTTCAGCATCCATCAGAATCGGCGCTTCACCTGGCAGTCGCCGAGGAAGGAGCGAAGATGGGGTTTGCCCTGTCGATGGGTGACTATCACGAGGCATTGAATTCCTTGGTAGGGCTGAGGCCGGTCATTGATGCATTTTTCGAAGCTGTGATGGTCAACGCAGACGATAAGGCGATCCGCAGCAATCGGCTGACATTGCTCAAAGAGGTCGATGAGTTGTTCATGTCGTTCGCGGACTTTTCCCAGGTTGTGGTACAAGGGCGATAGGTCGACTCGGACGGAATACGGACTGTCTCTCGCGAGGATCGGAAAAACCGGGAGTAGTCATGGATCAGCCGATGACGGACGAGTGCCGTCGGGCGGACAAGGTCCGACGATTTTCTCTTGCCGTCTCGCTGGCCCTGATGGTGCTCTGCAATGCCATTCTTCTCAGCGGGTTTGCACTCAGCGGCATTAATCTGGACGATTTGGTGAAGACCCCAGATTTCTTCAAGGCGAAGCAGGACGTGTGTCTTCGAATCACGTGGCAATCATTGCCTGGAGCGAATGAACCTGTTCGACTCTGTTCGG
>JANODQ010000059.1:0-6697 GCA_031412775.1 Pirellulaceae bacterium
GCCAAGGATGCGACACTCAAGACGCCCGTGCTTATCGTTGTCACTCCGGAGTAGGTGTTTGCATTGCCAAGAACCCACGTCCCAGTGTTTGTTTTCGTAAGCGAAGTCGCACCCGTACCATTATCACCGAGAATCCCTGCATATGTATTGCGTGCTGTGTTTGTACCCGTGAGAGTGAGGGTACGCGGAGTGTTGGACCCACTAAGCGTCGTGGCAACTGTCGAAGCCAGATTCAAGGCTCCTGAACCGTTTGACTCGAGCGTTCCACCGCTGGTACCTAACGTGAACGCTCGATCGCTACTAACTGCACCACCTGTGTATCGAAGGGTACCACCGTTGAGAACGAGGCTGCTTGAGGCATTGCTTGAAGCACCGATGCCGCTATTGGTGCCACCATTGGCCAAGGTTGCAACGCTCAGTACCCCGCTAACGATGGTCGTTGCACCGGTGTAGGTATTGGCTCCACCTAAGGTCAATTGACCTGCGCCAGATTTTGTTAAGTTACTGGTACCTCCGATTAAATTGTTGACAGTTGCAGTTCCCGTGCTCACCGATATACCAGGAGTTGTGCCAAGAAGACGGAAACTGTTTAAGCCTTGAAGTGTATATCCATTCGTCTCAAAGGATAGGCTGTTAACCGCAACAACCGTTGATCCTGTTATCTGACCACCAACCGCAAAAGGATCAATCTCAATGGTACCCCCGGCAGTGCCACCAAAAACCACCACATCCGTTCCCGTTCCAGCAGTGGTGTTGTTCCAAAGGTTGTGGCTGACCGTGTTGGAATCTGTGGAGCTGGTCGTAAAGTTTGCAGTTGCCGTATCCCAAATCCCAGCACCACCTTCACGAATATTGTTCCCCACTACAGCCGTATTCGGATTGGTATCCCAATAGTAAGTCGTCTGTCCAAATACAGAACTGACACCCCCGGTGCACAGTCCAACCAGAAGTGCACGAAAAGCAGCACGTTTACAAGCGCGACGCGAAAAAAAAGCGGATTTCATTAGAAGATCTCATCAATGAACACGAAGAGGATATTAAAGCTCTATTAACGCGAAAAGCCCACCCTGCGATGGTAGTCTGATTTGATTAGGTAGATTTTGCAAGTGGCAAACAAACCGATCTGGAAATTTTCATTAAAGTTGCTTGACTTCCCTTTGATTGTCATTTTGCGCCGCTTAGATGCCGATAAAAATTGCAAAAGATTCTTCCTTTCAAGACGTTGACTGCCCACTAGTGCGAGTCTACAATCGGCCATAAGTGGGTGAATATAGGGCAATAAAGCCCCATTAAAAAGAGTTCTTCAGCAAGCTTTTCTATTATCTGAGGTGGTCTATGCGGTACGGCCTTATCGTTTTCCTGTTTACTCTATTTACCCTTGCTATTCCGCAAGAATCATCCAAAGCGGGTGATTTTTATGTTTCCAGCACAGCCGCACAAACGCGTCTGATGTTGGAATTGCGAGCCCAGCAATTCTTGAATCGAGCAACATTTGGTGCCACTGATGCAACAATCACGGCTTTAGCGAACGATATGCAGACAAAAGGTATCAACAAAGCTTGTACCGATTGGATCGATGCACAGTTTGCTCTCTCGCCAACGCTCCACATCCCAACTATCAATAGCATGATGGTTGCGGACGGGTTCACCCGAACTGACGCCAATGGAAATAGCGTTGCTGATACGTCAGCTCAAGTCGGCGGCATTCAGCGTTATCGAAGCCATGCTTGGTGGCACAACTCGATCACCGCCCCCGATCAGCTAAAGCAGCGATTGGCTTGGGCGCTGATACAAATCTGCGTCGTGAGTGCGCCTGGCATTAACGATTCGAACTTCAATCCAGTCATAGCAGACCTATCCTCGTCTCCTTACCAACAGCCAGCCTATTGGCTCGGGTTAAGCTCTTATTATGACATGTTGCTCACCAGACTTAACACAAACTACCGAGATGTACTGCAGGGAGTAACCACCCATCCTCAAATGGGGCTCATGCTCAGTTCACTTGGAAACCAAAAGGAAAATCTAACCACCGGAACAGTTCCTGATGAAAACTATGCTCGCGAGATTATGCAGTTGTTTACGATTGGTTTGTATGAGCTAAACCTTGATGGCAGTCACAAGCTGGATGCCGGTAACCAGTCGGTCGCGACCTACGAGAACGAGACGATTCAAGAATTTGCAAGAGCTTTCACCGGTATGGGTTTCGCATCCAACACGTCGACTACCTCAGTGACAGGTGGATTTCGCGATTATGTAAATACGATGCGAATCGTTAGTGCAGCTCACGACACGGGTTCTAAAGTTCTGCTGAGCGGCAAAACTGTTCCTGGAAATGCCGACGCGGCGGCGGGCATTAGAGCAGCCGTAGATAATTGTTTCGCCCACCCGAACGTTGCTCCCTTCATTAGCAACCTGCTCATTCAACGGCTCGTCATGTCGAATCCTTCGAAGGGCTATCTTGCTCGAGTAGCTCGTGTTTTTAACAATAACGGAACTGGCACCAAAGGTGACATGAAAGCGGTGATGAAGGCGGTGTTGACAGACAACGAGGCCTGGGCTTCGATTCAAATGTCGCGATTGAGTAGCCCACTTCGATTGCGAGTTTCAACTGCTGGTACCGAGTATTGCAAACTCGTGGAACCAATCGTTCAATACGCTAGCTTCATGCGACGTTATGGAGTGCCAGCGACTACAGCACCTACCAGTGGACGATTCATGCTTCCGACGGCTCCGGGAACTTGGGGGCAATCGCCTTTCAATGCACCGTCGGTTTTTAACTTTTACTTACCAGCTCACCAACCAAGTGCCAGCACGACAGGACTCGCTGGCCTCAATAACACACCTGGCTCAACCAATATCCCCGAACGAGGCCCTCCTGGCGCTGCAAGTCGTGACTTGTTCTCGCCTGAGTTTCAGATTATCGATGCCGTTGTTTGCAACGCATGGCACAATCGAACTCGTACAGATCTCACGAATAATCCAAGACGCTTTGACACAACGTTGACCAATCCAGCAGGCGTCAACCAAACGGCGACTATCAATTTTCCTATGACCGTCGAAGTCGGTCTAGCGGCGGCAAATGATCCATATCCATGGCCGACTAACTCAGCGTCTCGTGTTAGTCCTACTCTCATTTCCCATCTAGATCAAGTTTTGTGCAACGGCACTATGACGGAAGAGTTCCGAACCAATCTGAGAACTGCAATCCAAGCCGAAGTGAACGGGACGAGTTCGACGAATCAAATAGATCGCTTAAATGGAGCCATGATGTCGGTGATGAATTCACCATTCTATCTGATTCGATTTTAAGCCGAAACTTAGTGTGTCGTCTAAAGCCTTGGTAAAACCTAATTCGCTTATAAAATTCATCTTGTTCATGTGAAAGTTCTCAATTATGGCATCCAGAAAATCGCTAGATTCCCATTTTAATAATGATAGCATTGCTCAACGAAGAGCATTCATGAAGCTGTCGGGCGGCGGCTGCGCGGCTTTAGGGTCTACCTCCCTTTTGTCGCAGCTGATGAGTTTGCAGCTCACTGGTGCGGCGTATGCTAATTCCAACAATAATTCCACGTCCGGGTACAAGGCGTTGGTCTGTGTTTTTTTGAACGGTGCTATGGACACGTTCGATATGCTTACCCCATACGAAGATACTGAATGGGCTGCATATAACTCGACCCGGCTTTTTACAGCTCGACCAAGGGTAAATCCACCATCGGGATCTACTGCAACCACGGTAACTGCATCTAACCCAAATTTATTGCCAATCAATATCGACAGCACTAACACTGCTAGTCGCAGGTTAGGAGTCAACGGGTTGATGCCCGAATTCAAAACTCTCTATGATCAAGGCGACTTAGCCTTTTTGGCAAACGTCGGTAGCCTGATCCGTCCAATACTTAGTACGGCAGATTACAATAATCTCTCGAATCGCCCTCTCGGGTTGTTTTCCCACGCGGACTTGCAGCAACACTGGCAGACCTCGGTACCGCAGTCTCGTTCGCAAGCGACGGGATGGGCAGGACGAATGGCCGATCTGCTCAACTCGACAGTTAATCCGACAAGCAAAGTATCGATGAACATTTCGCTCGGGTCGGGTAATCTATTCCAGACCGGTACGTCCGTTCTTCCTTACGCTGTCAGTTCAACCGGGGCGACGCAACCGTCCGGATACCGTTTCTACACCGACGCAGATTCGTTATGGGCTGCTATGCCCGCCTCGGATCGGATTCAAAGTCGGATGATCAATGGGGTCCATACGAGCGGTAGGCGTAGTGGAACGCTTGCTGAGCAAAACCTAGGGCAAGTAGTGAACGCCATGTTCCCTACGGCAGATTCCGCTACAGGTGCGCTCTACAGCAACTTGCTCCAAAGAACGTTGGCCCTCAAGAAGCGAGCAAGTATCGATATTGCTGACATATTCTTCGATGCGACGAACATTACAACGACGGCTGGTGTTATCTCTGGTCCTGGTGCGCTGCCGACAGCGGCCCAACAAGGATTTACCGACATCGCCAACGCGACAACTGGGACAACAGCCATCAATAGCACCATGAGGGGACTTTCGGCTAATCTGAATATGATCGCTCGAGTGATTCAAGCACGAGCGGATCGCCCGTCGATTCCTGGATTCAACCAGAATCGGCAAATTTTCTTTGTTAATGTCGGTGGCTGGGACATGCACGACAACATCACAAGTGCGATGTCGACGGCTTTGCCTGGTTTGAGCAAGGCTCTCAAGGCGTTTTATGATGCGACTGTTGCCATGGGCGTTAGCAACGATGTGGTCACCTTTAGTGTCTCGGACTTCGGTCGCACTCTCAATCCCAACAGCACGGGAACCGACCATGGTTGGGGTGGTAACCATTTTGTGATTGGCGGATCAGTAAGAGGCGGCAAGGTCTATGGCAATTATCCAGACTCACTCCAAAGCCCAAGGTTTTCAGCACCCGGTAATACCACACAGTCAATCGACCTAGGTCGCGGTCGCTTGATCCCGACAACGTCGGTTGATGTTTACAACGCAGAACTGGCTAGGTGGTTTGGTGTAACAGATAGCAATTTAGATCAGATCTTGCCAAATATTAGAAACTTCATTCCGACAGGCACAACGGCAATGCCGCTTGGAATGCTCGCTGCGGGCTAGATTTTGGAGTGCTCCGATCTATCCGAGCTTAAGAAATGTTTAAAGGGTTTCTCGATCACGGGGAACCCTTTTCGCACAATCACGATTGCTCAAGATCCTTCGCCCCAGCATTCAAACGGGTAAAACACTCTAAAGTCGGTTGCTCCCACGCGTATCACGGCGCTCGCTTGCGAAGTTTTCTCTGCAGACTTCGGCGATGAATTCCAAGTCGCCTAGCCGCTTCTGAGATGTTGTTATTGCAATCGGCGAGTATTCGATGGATGTGCTCCCATTCGGCCTGAGCCAGGGTGGGCGCTTGTAGATCATCCGGCTCGTCGGTGACTTGCACTTCCGAGTCACCTCGGACAAAGGCTAGCAGAATATCATCGACGTCTGCGGGCTTGGGAATGAAGTTGGTGGCTCCCAAACGAATCGCATCGATTGCTGTCGCCATACTCCCAAATCCTGACAGGATGACAATCTTCACGGCAGGCGAGATGGCTTTTAACTCTGGGATGAGAGTCAGGCCAGTCCTTCCGGGCATGCGAAGATCGACAACGGCAAGCTCAGTAGGGTTTTGCCGGAAGACTTCGACCGCAGCGTCACAATTACTAGCCACCGAAACCCGAAAGCCGCGTTCTTGAAAAGCTTCCATCAATCGATCGCGAAGCACCACCGAATCGTCGACCAGCATGATGCTTGTCGCGTTGATCTGGATGGAAAACTCTTCCGCTGGGTCCAAAACCCTTTCAAGAGTTGCTACTTCGTCGGAAGAAAGGGTGGGTTGCAAAGTCATGGTGACAGATCGCCAATCAGGAACCTAACAAAGGTAATCAAAGGTAATCAAACGGTAATCGGGCAACGATGCCAGCTTGGACAGATTTATTATACCATCAGTAAAAGTTTGAGCCCTTCTAGATTGTCGGTTTATTCCAAACCACTAATTTCAACTCACGTGCGGATAGCGTGTGACACAGGCAAGCGAAACAGAAGTCAGAAATTGGTGCGGGACGGGCCAGAAATTAAGTAACCCTTCCGAAAAATCTTCGCAAAGACGTCTTGCTGCCTTTGCCTTGCCATTTCTATAAGACCTAGTGAATTTGAGTGTTTTGTATCCGCCGATGGATTCTTTATCCAACTTACTGAGTAACTATCAAAGTGATTTTCCAGCACTTTACAACAATTAAGAAACCGCTCGGTGGTTACCGACATGGTCTTGCTTGGGCGGCTTTTGCTTGGGTAGCCTTTCAGTGCAGCGAGTCTGCTATCAGCCAGCAATATGGCTCGCGTCCCGACGTTCAAGCGAACACTCCCATTTACTTTCAACCTGGGTCAACCGCATCGGAAACGACTTCCGGAACCAGCAGAGCTTCTCAAAACGAGAATCGACAGAATAGTCCTGACGGATTGAATCGATACTCGACACAGCGAACAGACAAAACGCCTGGTATGCCATCCGCCGCGACGAATAACGTTCCAATTGCGTTCGGAACTGACGCCGATTCTAGCACGGCAGTCACAAGGCCTGTCCAAACTCAGTTTCCGATCGCAGGCAGTGCTTCTTTTTCTCCT
>JANODQ010000060.1:0-6179 GCA_031412775.1 Pirellulaceae bacterium
GCGGGAAGCTTCCTCGCAGGCAGTGATCGAAAGTATCGCAAGACATCCTTTCATGACCTAGAGAATCGGTCTTCGTCGATTGCGGTTGGATTGCGATCGATGGGTATCGGCCCGGGGAAACGGATCGTGCTTCTGGTGCGATTTGGTGAGGATTTTATAACGTTGGTTTTTGCACTCCTCAAAACGGGTGCTTCCATCGTGCTGATTGATCCCGGGATGGGTCGTTCGAATCTTATTCGGTGCTTGGAAGCCGCAAATCCGGATGGCTTCGTTGCGATTCCGATGGCACAAGCAATACGAACGTTACTCCGCCATCGCTTTCCAAATGCTAAGCTGAATGTGACTGTTGGTCGAACCGCAGGTATACTCCCATCACCAACGTTAGTGACCCTAGAAAAGTTTTCTGCGAGCGACTACAAACCGGTCGATACAAACCCTTTGGATCCTGCCGCTGTGATTTTCACCACCGGCTCAACGGGTCCGCCCAAGGGTGTGCTGTACACGCACCAGACTTTTAATCATCAGATCGATCAGCTTGTTTCCCATTACGGAATTGAACCAGGCGGTGCCGACTTGAGCGGCTTCCCGTTGTTCGGATTATTCAATGCGGTCATGGGAACAACGACGATCATCCCCGATATGAATCCTATCCGCCCGGCGCTGGTGGACCCGCCGCGATTGCTGGATGCGATCGATCAATGGCAAGCCAATCAAGCCTTTGGGTCACCGGCTCTTTGGACGGCTGTCGGAAAGTATTGCGAGCGGACTCAACGACGCGTACCGAGTTTGAAATTGGTCCTTTCTGCAGGAGCACCCGTTCCGCCTAGAGTCATGCAATGGATGCGCAGCGCGATGCATGAAGAGGGAACCTTTCATACTCCCTATGGGGCAACTGAAGCCTTGCCAATCGCATCGATTGAGTCTCGCGTTGTGTTGAACGAAACGGCCGCATTGAACGCGAGAGGAGCCGGGACTTGCGTTGGCCATCACTTCTCAGGTGTTCGATGGAAAGTCGTTGCAATCGACGATAGACCGCTCGCGTCGATGAACCATTGCACAAAGTTAAGTCGCGGTGAGATTGGCGAGCTCATGGTATCTGGTCCCGTTGTTTCAACGACCTATGTTACTCGAAGCGAACAAAACGCTTTCCACAAAGTCATCGATGACGACGGTAGCTTATGGCATCGCATGGGTGATGTTGGATACTTGGATGATCACGATCGATTTTGGTACTGCGGAAGAAAATCGCATCGCGTTCAAACATCGCAATCGATACTTTACACCGACCCATGCGAATCCATTTTCAACCAACACCCATCCGTATATCGTTCTGCTTTAGTAGGTATTCCAGCTATCAACACCGACCACCAAAGACCAACGATGGTCATCGAACCATGGAAGGGCTCGTCACAACAAAAACTACTAAGCCCATCTATCTTAAAAGCCCAACTTCGTGAACTCGCCCAATCCAATCCGATCACAAGCGAGATTTTCGACATCCTCATCTACCCTAAAGCACTTCCAACCGATATTCGCCACAACTCGAAAATCTTCCGCGAAAAGCTAGTTCCCTGGGTCATGCGGAAATCGTGAATATCGTTTTGCACGATGAAAAAAGTGTTTGGCAAGCACTAGTTGATCCAGGCGAATATTTACTGTTTACGCTTTGTTCTTCACGCTTGACTTAATCGAAAACAATCAGCGGCTACAACTTTCTAAGATCTGCTTTAAGTCGCTAGTGAAATGGAGTAGGATCGGGTAATGCCTCAGGCTTAATTCATCAAACAACTGCATCGCAAAAGCTTTCTTACAACCTCATCGATACTGGCAAACAAGGAGAATTGTTAATAAAACCTAATTTATCCTGCTTGAATTGATGAAATTGAATTCGGTATCGCTTAAAATCACGAAATCGATTATGAAGATTTGTTGAAGACCGTTCGGGTTCTCTCCGCTCGTTGGTCAGGTTGTTTTCCACCATTCAGGAGCCCTCGATGGCCAACCCCGCAGTCACGCTAGCCGCGCCGCGTGTAACCCTTCCCGTTATCAATCATCAACCGCAACCGTACGACGGACCGAGTCGGGACGAAGTGATCGCTCTGCGGCATCAATATGTCTCCCCGGGCGTCATTACTTATTACAAAGATCCGTTGATGATAGTCGAAGGGCACATGCAGTATCTCTATGACGAGCAAGGGACACGTTACCTTGATGCGTTTGCTGGAATCGTGACAGTCAGCGTAGGGCATTGCCACCCGGCGATTCTTGAAAAAGTCAAAGCTCAATCTGGACGGCTTCAGCATACGACGACCATCTACCTCAATCCAACGATGCCTCTCTTTGCCAAGAAGCTCGCCGAAAAGATGCCCGCGGGACTCTCGCGAAGCTACTTCACCAACAGCGGAAGCGAAGCCAACGAGATGGCAATTCTTTCCGCCCGTGAATACACCGGTAATAGTGAAGTGATCGCCCTTCGAAACTGCTATCACGGCGGGACATCAAGCACGATGGGGCTGACGGCTCATAGCAATTGGAAATTCAAATCCAATTCAACTGCAAACATCCATCATACCCATCCTGGATACTGCTATCGCTGCCCGTATGGTTTGACTTATCCGTCATGCAATGTGAAATGCGCTCAAGATGTAAAAAACGTGATTCAGTACGAGACATCGGGCGAGATCGCTTGCTTCATTGGCGAACCGATTCAAGGTGTTGGGGGAACGGTGATTCCGCCTAAGGAATACTTCCAAATCGTTTACGACATTGTTCGGCAGCACGGTGGAGTCTGTGTTGCGGACGAAGTCCAAGGTGGCTTCGGACGAACTGGTAATCATTATTGGTCACACCAAAACTGGGGCGTGACTCCGGACATGATCACCATGGCAAAAGGGATCGGTAACGGAGCACCGCTTGGGGCGATGACCACCACGGAACCGATTTCCGAAGTCCTCAAGAGACGCGTTCACTTCAACACATTCGGCGGAAATCCAATCACAATGACGCAGGGGTTAGCGACGCTGGAAGTCATCGATGCGGAAGGCATCCAGGCTAATGCTTTATATGTCGGCGACTATTTGAAGGGTGCTTTAGAAGACCTTCAAGACAAGCACACAATCATCGGCGAAGTGCGAGGAATGGGATTGATGCTGGGTGTCGAATTGGTGACCGATCGTGTATCGAAGGAGCCTGCAAAAGCGGAAGCAGCGACGGTGATGGAAGAACTCAAGAAGCGACAAGTGCTGATCGGTAAAGGTGGACTTTTTGGGAACGTGCTTCGAATCAAGCCGCCGATGTGCATAACGATCGATGACGCGAATTATCTTGTCGCCATGTTGGATGAAGTTTTGGATTCAATGCCCAAGCCATAATCGCATTGATCAACGAAGTTAAACACAGATCCATTTCACCTAGATTCGAAAGCCTTTATTTAGATGCCAACGCTTGAAACAGTTGTCGACGGACTGAAACTACCAAACCCATTTATTATCGGCTCAGGCCCTCCCGGCACCAATGCGAATGTGATTGGAAAGGCCTTTGATGAAGGCTGGGGTGCGGTCATCTGCAAGACAGTCTCGCTGGATGCATCGAAGGTGGTCAACGTACAACCGCGCTACGGACGGCTTCGCAGTCGTACCAGCGGTGAGATTTACGGCTGGGAGAATATCGAGCTTATTAGTGATCGTGATCTCAGAATTTGGCTCGACGAATTCAAACAGATCAAAGACAAGTATCCTGATCGAATTTTGATCGCTTCCATTATGGAAGAGTACAACGAGAATGCCTGGCATGAACTGGTTGGTAAGTGCGAGGATGCGGGTGTTGATTCATTCGAGCTAAACTTCTCGTGCCCGCACGGTCTTCCTGAACGCAAGATGGGAGCCGCTATGGGACAAGATCCGGTGATCCTTCGCGAAGTCTGTGGATGGGTCATGGCAGTCGCGAAAAAACCCGTGTGGGCAAAGATGACTCCGAACGTAACGCACATCGAGGACCCGACACGAGCTAGTCTTGCAGCGGGTATTCATGGTGTTTCGGCAATCAATACGATTCGCAGTGTTCTGGGGGTGAATTTGGATACCCTGCGACCGGAGCCATCGGTCGAAGGATATACCACGCCCGGTGGATATTCATCCCAAGCAGTAAAACCGATCGCACTTCGAATGTGTATGGAAATATCGCAAATGATTCGAACCGATTTTCCTGGCCGCACGCTCAGTGGTATGGGTGGGATTGAAACCGGGGAGGATGCTGCTCAGTTTATTTTGCTCGGTTCCGATACGGTTCAAGTATGTACGGGTGTGATGAAGGAAGGCTATCGCATGGTTCAGCCAATGTGCGAAGAACTTCTTGCATTCATGGAAAAGCATAAGTTTGAGACGCTCGCTGACTTCAAAGGATATAGCTTGCCCTTCTTCACGACGCACGCTGATTTGGTGAAACGCCAAGCGGAAGCTCGTGCTGCGAAGAAGGCCGAATCGAAGAAGAAGATGATCACCGCCGACGCGCAGTGGGATGGAGAAGATTTCGTTCAGCAGTCGGACGCGCTTGCTCGTGGGTAAGGGCAAACAAGTCAAGCGTCATCGCAGCCAACGAATACTTACTTCATTGTTTTCGGGATCATAATCGATCAAGCCAACGATCATTTCCGACTGAAGATCCAGTACGGGCAATCCGTGATGCGATTCCGATAGTCCCATAGTTGAGAGCACAGTTGGTTCGTTGGGATCGACCACTTCCAATTGAAACGACTCGATCGGAATTGGTAATCCTGGTGGACCATCAATGATCACTAGCTCTTTGAATTCTTTTTGCTTGCTCTGAGTATTGATCTTGGGAAGCAGCCCGTTGACGCGTGCGATTGGCCATCGATCCAAGTCGTCTGGAAGCTTTGCGATCGATACTCGCGATGTTGCGTCTTTGATGGAAAACGCCTCGGGTGAAAGCTGGAGTCCTGCGATCTCCCAAGTCACACTGCCGGGAGTCGCCTTCTCAGGCTCCTTCAAAAGGTTTTGCGGGCCCAGCACGGTGCCATCATCCAGCAACAGAATCCATCCATTGCGTTCTTTACTTTGCCCAAAGCCGTAGAAGGATTCTCGCCAACGAAGCGAGAGTCGATATGGAGTAGGATAGCCGCTCGTGATGAAGCTGTTCGAAACCCCATGAATCAGTCTCGGTCGCCACTGAGTCCACTCTTGCTCTGGTTCGCGAAACATCTCGAATCTTCGGCCAGTCTTCACGATCGGGCCTGGTTCATTCGGGGTCGCAAACTCAATTCCTCCAGCAGCCATCGCCGAGATGCTCTCTGCGTCAACAGCAACGCCGCCCAACCCCACATCAACACGTAGTCCACTGCGATTCCAGAAAACGGAGTTCTCACGAATCAATTCTTTGTATTTCCAATCTATGCTTGCACGAGCTTGAAACCATCTTCCATCTCGAGAAAGTCCCAAGCTAACAATACGCCCCACTTCGACACCGCGATACACGACAGGGGCATCATTTTGTAAACCGAAACGATCACTACTCTCGAGCATAATCTCGATTGATCCTTCGTCGCTTTCACGACTCGGAGGCGATTCAAGCCCGACAAAATCAAACTGAGGATAAGTACTTTTGAACGGTTGTGCGGTTTTAGTTGGTGGCTGATTCGCTCCTTTTCCAACTCGAACAGCGATGTAAGGGCCCGCGATAATCGTGTCCAGTCCCTTCACACCTTTCGTACTGATTTGAGGTCGTTCAATCCAAAATTGACTTCCCTTGGTTGCCACGATCGCGGCTTCCTTTGTCAGCAAAACCGTCACCACCACTCCCTCGGACGACGGATCCAGTTGTACGTCCGTTACCGATCCGACTTCGATGCCTCGATGAAGCACAATCGATTCCGGACGAATCCCATAGCCATCACGAAAGTGTATGTCGATCGATGGACCTCGCGATCCAACTGTCCACGCAATCAAGCCGATCGAGATCGCTAAACTCATCGCGGTCAGTATCCACCACTTCGAGAAACGCACATACGATCCTGGATTCGAAGTATCAACTCCCGATTTGGTCTCCAAAGCAGCCGGAGGAATCGCGACCGGAGATGTATTTACAGTTGTATTCACAGATGTATTTGCTGAGGTAAGCGTTGCCGAAGATGATTCAGAATTTGGTTTTGAGTTCATGCTTTGCAA
>JANODQ010000061.1:0-4439 GCA_031412775.1 Pirellulaceae bacterium
GTCACAACACTATCGACCGACGGTGGAGCATCATTTGCTCTGGCACCATCTTTGTATTTCGACTGGAACGCAAATGATGTTGCTCCGGTCGGCAAAGTCTCTTCTGGAATGGTTGAGTTTGGAACGTCTTCGCCATTAAAAACCGTTAAGTCCATATTCATCCAATCGATTGTTATGTATGGATTTAAAGTTGGATGATATGGTAGATCGGGGTCGGCTAAACGCTGAAGGTATGCAATCCGATGATTCAGATAAGTTCCAAGATTGTGTTTCCCTCCGTCTGAAGCCAGTCTTTCTCTAAATGGATCTATGTCGTAATCCAAGGGTTCGTCCAAAAGAGTTCTTTCGGATAGACCGACATCTGCCCAAGTATCCGACTCAGGAAATGGCGGGTTGGACGTTCTGTTGAGCGTCTTTGTTGGAATCGTGTAAAACCTAGACGCCACGGGCGTTGGTGCTGAAATGTTGAAGCCAATGCCCGAATCAAATCCAACATTGTTAGCAATCGGAGGTGGGTATCCGGGTGAGGGGGCCACCGTCCACGCGGTGGAAGGTGGTTCCGCAATCGCAATCATCGTCACTGGTGGTGCGAAGGAAGTCGCAGGTACTGAACTCATCCCGTTGATGTCTAATACATCGATGTTAGTGTTATTTAACCGAATAACCTGGCTACTAGGAGCGTAAACAGGGGGCGCTGCGAGATTGTTAAGTGATCCAATAAATGTTTCTTCGCGAGGTCCAACAACAAGATATCGGCCTGCAGGCAAAGTTAATGTGCCTACAACATTTGAGGCATTTCGATAAATGCGGTGCTGACGCTCGTTGAAGTACGCATCGGTGGGGTTCTCGCCGTACCGAAGGTTTGGAATGCTTTGCGTGGCACCGACGACGTTATTTGTAAACCAAACAATACGATCAAAAGCTACGGGTCCAACTGCTGTCGTACCGTTAAGATCCGATGTAAGTCCACTAAAATTGTAGGCGGACTTTTGCGCCGGAGTCAGCGTCGTGCTAGCAATCTGGTCGTATCTCAGACCTGGGATTGCCGATATTTGATTTGTTACTTGAGCAAGCCGCTCCCATCGATTAGGAGTTGAAAGAAGCACACCAGGATTGTCATTTGCAACGTTCGTTGGCGGAATTGCTGCTATACCAACACGAAAAATGGGCTGACGGCCGTAATCAACCGATGCAGGAATTCCCGGTGGCATCGTTAAACCACTCGATGTTGGTGCAAGCCTTCCGAGCTGAAGCTCGCCACTGGTGTTAAACAGGCTCGACGACACTGCCGCTGACGGATCATTATTGCCGGCGCTGGATGGCCATTGCGTACTACCGGGACTTCGCGGGCAGAACAGTTCCAAGAATGCACTTGCTTGAGGCAGTCGATATTGATCGTAATCAGTGTCGGGAGGAGTTCCTGTCGTGCTTTGATTAGACTTATCGTCACTGGTGTTCTTAACGCGTTTATCGTGAAAAGCAAGTGTTTCCGTTAGCAGTAGGTCAGGAAACTCCATACCCCAAACGACCATTTCTCCCTTTGGTTCCCATATCGAATTATCACGAACCTGAGCCCCTGCCGGTCCTGTTAAATCACGAGTAAACGGTGTCTCGTCGTACTCAAAGCGTGTCATCGCGGAGTCTGTGTCTCGGAAGTCGACCACATTTACGGCCCATTGTGCTAACTCACGGGCGCGGATTCGTTGATACTGATAATCCGATGCCAACTGCGCTGCGGTTCGAATTGCGGGAGTTGGTATCAGCGGGGATGTTGCAGTTCCTTGAAACAAGTAATCGCGAGGTACTAACAATTGAGCCAATACATAGAGTTGGCGAGCTAACATTTTTCGAGACTGTAGCGGACGAACGAATCGATTATAATTTGGATCGGTTGTGTCGCCTTGGATCATCGTGCTATCAAAGTACGTTCCATTGGCGAATGTCGTTGTACCACCAGGTCCTGGAAATGGCTCTTGTTGATTTGGAGTGTTGAATAGCTCTTCAGGCTCGTCAACCATGCCATCGTTATCCTCATCTTGACCGTTACCAAAAGCGCGATTGATATCGAGTCGTAATCCCTTGCGGAATTCGAGCGGGAACAACGTGCGGATGTCGTCCAGGTTGAGGTTCAACCCCGGATGTTGCGGTGTAGCTACATCCGGATATCGTTCGTTGTAAAGCATCTGAACCCAACGAAGCAGGCTTCCCTCTTGTCGTCCATTGCTAATCAACCGTGTGGGATCTGTGGGTATGGGTTGATTGAGTGTTGCACCGCCAACTTCGCTATTAACTCGAGGATATGGAACAGCCAAACCAGTATAGAAGGGTGTTGGTGATGGAGTTGGCAGTGGAGGTGTTGGTTGTGGATCGGTTGGAGTAAACTCTTTACTTGTATAACGTCGCGTGTGTGTATTCAACGCTACCATACTTGGGTGGCGTAATTCTACGCTTCGCATGGTTAGGGATTTGAAAATAGTATTGTTCAAATTCAGCGAACTCGTCATCTGCTGCTGAAATCGAGATGGGAGTGACGAGACATCTTGATCGTATCGTCGCAGAAGGCCTTCCATTTCCGTTAATGTGTAAGGTTCGTCACCTTGCGTTTGGCCAAGTGACATGACCTCGTATGAATCGTCGACTAACTCGCTGGAAGCTGCAGCAGTGGTGGAATCTGCCATGCGCAGATTTCCAAGAAGATCTGAACCATAGGCGATTCGACTTCTACGTGACTGCCTCAACCCGTAAGGAAAGTTATTCGTATTAAAGCGTAGTTCTCGTTGATGAAATGTTCTTCCAATTGTTCCTTGACCAACAAACCCAGGAAACTGGTCACGCCCGTAACGGAAATTAAGCACTGTCGCGGTAAAGTTCTGACTTAGGCTTGGAGTGTTGAACAGTCGAGCTAGCGAGATATCCGCCGGGCCATAACCAAGTCCTTGGGCGGCGAAATTCAGACCGTTCCTACGGCGAACGAAATTGGTATCACCGGTTTCAATACCGGTCTGATATGGATTCGTCGGCCCCGTTACATCTTTGAGCAAAATGTCGCCAGCGAGATTCATGTTAACCCGACCATCCATGTCTAGAATCAATGGTGCGACCAATGCTTTGAGTCGCTTGCCATCGGATGCTGTAACGATTGGGAGATTTGGGTCGATCCATACGCTATCGGCAACACCGTCTCCGTCATTGTCCACATCCCAGTTATAGGATTGCGGCGTTGCGGTAGTGTCGACACCTCCAGTTAATGCCTGCACCCAGGTTCGAAGGGCTGTTGTAGAAGCAGCAAGATTGGAAAGATCCAAGTCAAGCGTTGGGAGATGAGTGATATCCGAACGCCCTTCAAAATCGAGGTTTTTAACTACTAGATCGGTAGCACCGTTTCGAATTCGGTAACTCAGTGGACGCGCACTCGCGTAGTCAATCAATTGCACCATGCGTGCCATTTGAGGTGCGGTTAGATTGTTTGATCCACTAGCCCAAATAAAGCTTGCGATGTAGTTAATGATCTCCGGTCGGTGAAACGACGGGATAATCATGGATTGATTCAAATTTGGTAAGGGAGCGCCTGTAAGAGGGTTTACTAACTCTGGCAGATGCGCTAGAAAATAGTCTCGATAATCGGCGACATCGATTCCTTCATTCGAGCTACCGTTGACTTCGGTCGTGATACCCCCGACTGTTGCATAACCTAAGCCACCAAGTCGTGGATCAGTATCCAGGTAGTCGTAGTTCGGAAGCAACGCAAGCGGGAATGACTCTCCACCTGGAGTGTACCCGGTATCTGAATTTCCATTTGTACCCGGAACAAGTGCGCTTTGATCCAAGTTTCCAAATGTCGTTCGAGCAGGGTTCTTTTCGATTCCATACCCAACACCGTTAAACGGTAAATCGTTTATTAAATATTGGTAAGGGGCACCTGTTGGATCAGCGACTAAGTACGCAGGATTTAGTGCTTGCGCTGTGTCAACCGTCGTTGGATTATTAAGCGGCGTTTGCATCCACTCACGTAATGTCTTTTGAATGAGTTGCGGTGTCCCGCCGGTTGCCGCAGTGTAAGAAACGGGTCTAGTCGAACCAGTGACTGTCGATAAGTCAATCGTGATCGAGTACTCAAGATTGGGAGCAGTTGCCCCTCCTGGCGGAACTCTCACACCCGGAGAGCCAATGTAAGTTAAAATTCGGAACGTTTGATTCTTAAGTGGACCTTCGAGGAAAGTGATCAGTCGCCCGTTATAGATGTCATTTTCAACACTGAGTTTCGAGAAAAAACTCGTTTCGTCCACATTAAATGCCAATCGATAAGTGTCTGGATGAATACGAATGTCATCATCTAGTTGTAGTTTAACCAATCCAATTGTATTGGGATCAATAAGCTCAGACGAGAACGGTGCGGTGGCACTAAATTTAAAGGTCCCCTCGATCGGGTCTCGGCCATA
>JANODQ010000062.1:0-3846 GCA_031412775.1 Pirellulaceae bacterium
AAACGCTTCGCAATCGGCCTGATAAAACAGACTCCTGGCAAAGAAAGTATCGCAATGAGGCGTCGAATGGCAGCTTGGAACGATAGCTACTTAACGCAACTACTTGGCATACCAACACTTTAGTGTGCGTTTGCCCTGACTTTTACCACTACCTCGAGCCATCGCTAGTGCAAACAATCCTCCGTGCACAACGGCTTGCTCTATCTTTCGAATCACCTTCACATGGTCGGGTGACCAAGAGAGATGAAACGTCAACGGAAAGTACGATTCACAAAAGTACTGAAAGTCGCGCGACGCACGATCCTTGCGTTCGGGATTCTCAACCACCGGTAGCTCGCCAATATCTCGACCAGCCAGTGCAAGAGCCGCATTGCGTGCGCGAGCCGTTTCCTTCATCCGTTCATAGGGATCGATTCCAGTGGTCGGCCTCGGTGCGTGACGGATCTGATGCATCCACGCGCAATAGCGAAGCAGATCAACAGTCTTGTTGTCACCAATTCGATTACCAGCTCGCTGGCGATGGCGATACAACTGACGTTCGCTAATCACCTCGCCCAGAGGTGTTGAATTGAGCAAGCGACACAACTCGCTTGGTTTGAGTTTCCTTGGGTCTGTCGGTATCAGATCAACCTTTCCAAATCGAGGCTTAGATCGTTACAATTGGCGGTCAGAGATGAATTCGTTTTCATGAGGAGAAAAGCATGGCTAGCGTTGAGGAAAGACTTGCAAAAGTGGAAAAGGAACTCGAGGAGTTGAAGGCAAAAGCAGGAAATCAGTCCACCAAGCAGGGTTGGCTGAAAAAGATTGAAGGGTCTTTCCAAGACGACCCTGGTTTTTTGGAAATCGTAAAACTTGGAAAAGAAGCTCGGGATGCTGAAAAACCAAAGGATTAGTTTTGATGTATCTCCTAGACACCAACCATGTAACTTGCTGGCAATACGCGAGAAGTGCCGAGTATGGCTTCTTGAGAAAGCGACTTGAGCAAGCCGATGATTTGGAGATCTTCGTGAGCGTTGTTTCTTTTCATGAAGAAATACTCGGATGGAACAAGTATTTGGCGAAAGCAAAAAACTCACCCTCGCTAGTAAAAGCCTATTCAAAGTTCGAGCAAATCTTGAAGGATTTCGGACAAATGCAGTTGCTGTCTTTTGATCAAAAAGCGGCTGAAGTATTTGAAGATTTAGTTCGTCAAAAACTCGGAGTTGGCACAATGGATTTGCGAATTGCTGCCATTGCGATCGCAAACCAAATGATGTTGCTGACGCAAAATACGGTTGATTTCGAGCGAATTCCAAATCTGCAAATAGATGATTGGATGCGATAAGCTTACTCGCCATGTCACATCTCCTTTGATTGCCACGCGCTATAATTCACAAGGTTGATTGTTCCGTCGGCGTTGGTTGGTGCGCCGGCATCAATATCTTCTTGTATCTTCGCGACTTCGATTCGTTCTCTATAAGCGGCTGAAAGTAGCCTCCCTGCCTGCTCAATCGAAAGTCGCATTGGATCGACTTGGTTGTTGCCTTCACTCATTGCAGTCCTCCGTGTTTTGATTGATTGCCACCGGTTGCGACACGATCGCCACAGTCGCGTCTTCTTTGCATGTTCGCCTCGTTATGCCACGCATGTTTGGACGCGACTGTGGGCCAAACATGCGGCCCACGTTGCCTCTGAAAAAACATGCAGATTCCTTGCAGAATCATGCGATTCCTGAGTTGCACTTCCTCGTTATGAATGGCTCCATGTGTCACACGCGAATGCAATACGCACCGCGAATGAACTCGCCCTCAACAGCAAACGATGCGCGGATTGGAACTACGCGAAAAAAGCGGGAACCAAGAGTTGCTGGGACCGACCTGGTGCCGGCCTTAGCGAAACAGAATTGAACCGATTGTTCTACCGACTCGGATGGACCAAGGGTTGGTACAAGGGCGACCTTCGCAAGAAGACCTTCGGCGAAATCACCAACGGCGACCAAGCACCAGATTGGAAACCAATCAAAGCCAAACTTTTGGACCTGGCAAAGAAATACGACACGGTTGCATAACAAACATGAACCACCAACAACGCCGAGCAATACTGCTCGGTGTTGTTCGTTGTTCGCGTAATTTTTGCAATTCTGGCGGCAACATCCGTCAGATGTCGCGTCATCCGGGTAAGTAACTAATAGTGACCCAAGTTTTCTATGAACGCCACACGTCGCGTTATGTGCCTCGTGTCGGCATTGAAAGAAAGCTGCAGAATCTTTTCCGATTCGTCGCATCATTGGGTTGACCAAATTTTTACAACATGGCTCCTGTTTGTTATCGCATAAACGCTTCAAACCTTTTTCCGAAACGGATACACAAACATGGCAAACGTAAACAACACACACGCAGTAAACGACGCCGCCCTTCGCGAAATTTTCAAAACGATGGACGCACACCAAGCCCAAGAGATTCGCGACGCGTACTACAACGCGGTTATTGGTTTGCGAACCCTCGCAGACGCCCTCGAGATTGCCGATGCACAGAGCGATTCGCGAACGGTAATCGACCAGTAACCATGCCGACGCGTGCTGCCCTGTACGATTTCTCGAGGAATTGCAGCGCTGAGTATGTTTATGTGTTTGAGAACGAGAGATGGAACTGTGTCAAACTGTAATCTCTGATTGATTTCTCGATTTTTGCTGGATACACTTTGTGATACCATTCTCCAAAGGATCCATTTATGCAAAAGATGCTTATCAAACATGGTAACAGTTTGGCTCTCGTGATTGACAAACCCATCTTGGACATGCTTCATATCACGGCTGATACGCCGCTCGAACTGAGTACAAACGGCGATCAGATATTGGTGACTCCATGTCGTGATAAATTGAGGCAGAAAAAGTTGGCTGCAAGTCTGAAGGCCATCAACGATAAGTTCGGCGACGACTTTAAAAAGTTGGCTGTGTAGGCCGCTTATATTGGTTATACTTAACGTCTTCTGACGATCATCACCGGAGGTTTTCATGTCGATATCCCACGAAGAAATTCTTAAGTCAGTGCTCTCGCTACCCAAAGCAGACCGGATCATTTTGGCAACTGAACTATTGGATTCATTCGATGATTCCATGCCGGGGCTCTCTGTAGACAACCCCGCATTCTTGCAGGAGCTAGAACGTAGAGCCAACGACAAATCGCCTGGTGTTTCTTGGGAAGAAGTGAAACGCAAGATGGAAAGTAAACTGAGTTGATGATTCGATTCAGCTCCGAAGCAGCGAGCGAGCTTGAAGACGCCGTGGACTGGTATGTTTCTAGATCGATGAAAGTCGCAGGAAGGTTCCATCAGACCTTTTCGAGCGTATTGCTCAATATTGAGGCTGATCCTGAACGATTTGCGAGAATCCATCTCGATTTTCGATTTGCGAGAATTGTTGGATTCCCGTACATCTGCATCTTTCGCAAGAATCCAGACCATATACAGATTTTGGCAATCGCACATACAAGTCGAAGAGAACGTTACTGGATAGATCGCGAATAGATTCATCGCATGTTTTCTTCGCGTGGCTTCATCGGAATGGGTGACTCACCCGTTCGCTCGAGGATCGCTTGCTTGCCTGTAAAGCGCTGGTACCTATCGACAATGACGTCACAATAGGGCGTGTCCAGTTCCATCAAGAACGCATTACGACCTGTTTGCTCCGCGCCAATCAACGTTGATCCGCTTCCGCCAAAGAGATCGAGAACATTCTGACCAGGGAGCGACGAATACTGAATCGACCGCACAGCTAACTCTGCGGGCTTTATGAAAGTCACACAACTGGCCAAGCGGTACCAGGAACTGTTCGGCCAGCCGTGCCGTTCGCAGAACAAGCAATACTTG
>JANODQ010000063.1:0-6960 GCA_031412775.1 Pirellulaceae bacterium
ACCCCGGCTGAGATGTCCAATTTTAAGGTATCGAGCTCTAATTGTCTGATACGGTTGTATACCTCTCGTAGTTTAGGACCACTATCCCGAACGAATAAGCGGACGGGACTGTAGTCTCATCTTACGATTTTTTCGAATCTGCCTCTCGCCTAAAAACCCAGAAAACTCGACACAATAATTGAATTCGGCGTTCACTGTCATTAAGATAATTCGTTAAGATCTAATCTCAACTGGCTATCAACTGGCTCCTTCCGACTATCCCTCCAATTTCGTTTATCGATCTTAGTTAGAGACAACTCTATGAAGTTTTACTCCATCGTCCTCGCGACAATCTTAGGTGCTCTTGCATCGAACTTGGTGGCCAACGCGAACCAAGCTCAACCAACGCTTCTTGTGGAGGCGGAGAGTTTTGAACAGCATGGTGGTTGGTCGCTTGATACACAATTCATCCGTGAAATGGGTTCGCCCTATCTCATCGCCCATGGACTCGGTAAACCAGTCAATGACGCTACAGCCAACGTGACTTTTCCAGAAACTGGCAAGTACGAAGTCTTTGTTCGAACCAAAGACTGGGTTGCCCGATGGAACGCTCCCGGAACTCCCGGACAATTTCAGTTGCTCGTAAACGGAAAGCCCCTCAGCGAGACTTTTGGCACCAAGGGCGCGAACTGGGATTGGCAAGCGGGCGGTGTGATCGATGTTTCCGATCGAAAAGCTCAACTGGCTTTGCGAGACCTTACTGGTTTCGATGGCCGATGCGACGCGATCGTGTTTCGAAAAGTCATCGATGGAAAGACTTCAGAACCACCACCGAACAGCAGCGAAGTTCTACCTGATTGGCGACGTTCGTTACTGGGACTCAGTGCGGAACCTACCCTCAAAGATGGTTACGACCTGGTCGTTGTTGGTGGCGGTTATGCAGGCATGGGTGCAGCACTTTCGGCAGCGCGTATGGGATGCAAGGTGGCCTTGATTCAAGACCGTCCCGTGCTCGGTGGAAATGGCTCCAGCGAAGTTCGCGTCTGGGCCATGGGTTACATTCGTCGCGGTAAGTATCCGAGAATCGGTGAAATAATCGAAGAGTTCGCTGACAAAGCAAAAAAGTCTCCCGGTACCTTTGAAGAATTTGGAGATGAGAAAAAAGAAGCACTCGTTCGAGCAGAACCAAATATCGATCTCTTTTTGTATCACCATGCTTTCAAGGTAGATACCAATCAGCAAAAGATCGCGGCTGTCTACGCATTCGACACACGTACCAGCGAGCATAAGAAATTCGTTGGAAAACTATTCTGCGATGCAACTGGTCACGCAACCATCGGGGCCCTTGCCGGAGCAGATTCCGAGTCAGCCGAAAAAGGTCGGATGGGCATGAGCAATATGTGGGCGTGGGATGAAGGCGAGCAATCTGTCGCTTTCCCGAAAACGCCATGGGCTCTGGATTTGACTATGGCTGATTTCCCCTATCCAGTCGATCACCATGGTCAATGGTTCTGGGAAAGCGGCTTCGACAAGGACCCGCTCAACGACGCTGAAGGTATTCGCGATTGGAATCTACGAGCCGTCTTCGGGGCCTTTAACGCAATGAAGAATCGTGACGGCGCGGATAAGCACGGCACAGCATTTTTGACTTGGGTTGCTTACATTGGTGGGCCTCGCGAGTCGCGACAACTCTTAGGGGATCTGATCCTAACGCAAGATGATATTGTTTCGAAAAAGGAATTCAGCGATGGCTGCGTTCCAAGCACGTGGAGTATTGACCTTCACTATCCTAAAAAGCAGTTTGCAAAAAAATTCCCCGATAATCCGTTCATTTCCATTGCAGAGCATGATCAGCGTATCGATCGCGAATATGGATATCCCGTTCCTTATCGCTGCTTCTATTCTCGCAATATTGATAACCTATTCATGGCCGGTCGATGCGTCAGTGTCACACACCAAGCACTCGGAACAGTCCGCGTTATGAAAACTTGCGGCATGATGGGTGAAGTGGTCGGCAAGGCAGCATCGATCTGTATCGGTAACAATTGCCCTCCTTCGGCTGTCTACGATCGCTATTGGCCAGAGATGGACAAACTACTTCAATTGCCCGGCAAGGCTCATCGCAGCAAGCTAAGCGACAACTTTACGATTCCATCCGATTCGCTGGAGTTGGCGGGACCCTATGGATTACCTACAGGCGTGGACCCCGCATCGTTACCAGGAATTGTTATCGATAATCGTCAAGCATCCCGCACGGGCGAATGGGTCCCAGGCAAAGGGCTAAAAGGCTATGTAGGCTATGATTATGTCTTTGCCTCGCCAAAGTCGAACTCCACCATTGCATTTCAGTTTGCACCAGACCGCGACATGAAAGTCGAGATTCGTCTCGCTTATCAACCGCACGAAAACCGTGCATCGAACACACCCGTAAGCATCTCAGCCAGCGGTATTAAGAAGCAAGTAACAGTCGACATGCGTAAGGCTCCGACAGTTGCGAATACTTTTGTTTCGCTAGGAACGTTTGATATCGTCAAAGATCAAATGGTCGTCGTTCAAATCGCAACCGATGGCGCAGACGGAAACGTACACGCCGACGCTGTTCAATTCCTGCCTGTCGAATAACCAGTCTCGATAAGTAGAGAAATTGATATCGTTGAACCAATAGTTTGGGTGCCTTCATCGAAAGTCTGTTTTCGTTGAAAACATTACGGAATTGGGGAGTTCATCTCACGCGAGTTGCGATGCTGGCGGCGATTTTCGCCGTTATGCATCAGACGCATTCGCAAATGCTCAACGCAAGCCGAATGCAATCGGTCAATCAGATCGATTTCAATACAATTAAGAAAGTGTTTCCCAAGGCCGTAAAGTGGGGAGATGCAAAGGCTGGTCCGACTGGCTACGGTGGGCTTCAAGTTCTCGACGCAAAAGGTGACCCGCTAGGCTATGTCATCCAAACATCGCCCGACAGCGATCGCTTTCTTGGGTTCTCCGGTCCAACGAATTTGTTCATCGCTTTCGACAATGACAATCGAATCATCGGGATCGATTTGCTCTCCAGTCGCGACACAAGAGACCACGTCGAACTGATCCACCGTGACAGCAAATTCTTTCCTGCTTGGATTGGCCTGTCATGGTCCGAAGCAGCTAACCGCAAGGACATTGACGGTGTATCGGGTGCGACGCTAACAAGCATGGCGATGGCTCAGGGAATCCAACGACGATTGGGCGCAACAAACGTTGCATCGAAGTTCTCGAAGCCATTCGAACTTGCTGACGTTGCAAAGCTTTTCCCCAAAGCCGCAGCTTTTAATCAAGACAAATCGACCGACTTCCTTTGGCATATATTTGACGAAAAAAAGCATCCACTTGGATCAATCCTCCGAACTTCGCCTGCCGCTGACGAGGTGATCGGATATCAAGGCCCGACAGAGACTCGCATCGCAATCGCACTCGACGGAAGCATTGCTGGAATCGCGATCGCAGATAGCTTCGATAATGAGCCTTACGTTGGATATGTCCGTGGCGATTACGGATTTGAGCCGCTGATAAAGCAGCACACGCTCAACCAGTGGAGCCAAATGGATCTCCAAAAAGAACAGATCGAAGGCGTATCCGGAGCGACTATGACGAGCATGGCTGTAGCTCGCGGGATTATCGAGACTGCTCGCGAATTAGAATCGCAAAAGAACGAAAAGCGAGCTCGACAAGAGCGATGGCAAACGGGAATCTATCGCAGTATTGGAACTCTCATTGTCATAGCACTCGGGTTGGCTGTCGGGCTTTCCTCCCTGCGAGGCAGACCTGTGATTCGAGTCGGATTTCAAATTATTTTGCTTGTTTATTTGGGTTTAATCAACGGGGACTTGCTCTCGCTGGCGATGTTCCAAGGATGGGCTCGAAGCGGAATCCCCTGGCAGAACGCTTTTGGATTAGCTGTTCTGGCAATCGCAGCCTTCGTAATACCGATCGCAGCACGAACGAACATCTACTGCTCGCACCTTTGCCCTCACGGTGCTCTGCAGCAACTGTTACCACGTCGATGGAAAATGAAACAACCGATTCCCAAGCAACTCGCAAGATGCTTGGTTTGGATTCGGCCGCTCCTCCTCGCATGGGTTGTGCTGGTGACTTTTCTTCAACTGCCCTTTAGCATTGTCGACATCGAGCCATTTGACGCGTACGCTTGGCGAGCGGCCGCATGGCCGACAGTTGCTGTCGCAATCGTTGGAATCGTCGCGTCCTTCAAGGTACCGATGGCGTACTGTCGATACGGCTGCGCGACGGGAGCGTTGCTCGACTACGTACGACGTCACTCACGCAGCGACCGATTGACGCGAGCGGACCTTTTCGCGTTTTGCTGCTTGATAGTTGGGGGCGCGGTCTATCTCTTTAGCAATCGTTGATCGCGTCGATAAGCATTCGAAGCTTTCCAAACGCCCTACGGTTGAAGTGCAATCGAAGACGCGGAAGATGAGCAATCTCGGGCTCGTTATCCTCTTCAGGAAGAGGTCCGGACGCTTCAATGGTTCCACTGACAAGAATACTTGCGAAATCCGAATTCAACTTGTTCAACTGCTCGCTAGTAAGCTCACGATTGATTCTTAACACCAACGTGTTGTCCACGTATCGCATGCTGTTGTAAACACGATAAAAATTCATCGTATGGGCAATACAGTCGTCAACATTATCGGTGATGTAGTAGAGTCGATGATCGTCGGGGCTCACAAGTTCGTTGGCTAGTAAAGAGTTGTTGAAAAATTCTTCTAGCGACTTCCAAAATGTTCCCCCAAGTGAATCCAATAACACCAGCGGCAACATCGTTTGCTTACCAGTTTGCAGAAGCGTAATCACTTCAAGCGTTTCATCGAGCGTTCCATAGCCGCCAGGAAGACAAACGACGCTACTACATTCCTTGATGAACATTAGCTTGCGAGTGAAAAAGTATTTCAACGTTACTAGCTTTGGGTCACCGACGATGAATTCGTTTGCGCTCTGTTCGAAAGGCAACATGATATTCAAGCCCATCGACATCTCGCGACCAGCACCTTTGTGCCCCGCTTCCATGATTCCACCACCAGCCCCCGTGATCACCATCCAACCATGACCTGCCATTTTCTTGCCAAGCTCTTCGGCACTTGAATAGGTCGGATGATCTGGACGTGTTCTCGCCGAACCAAAGATCGTAATCTTTCGACGCCGGCGAAACGGCTGGAAGACCTTCAGTGCATAACGCAGTTCTCGCAACGTTCGGTTCAAAATTTTCAAATCGCCGCGACTTGACCGATCTCGTTCCAACTGGTCAATCGTTCGACGCATCATGTCGAGCAAGTCTTTTGCCTCGATCAGACTTGGCGATTCGTCGATTGGTTGCGGACGATGCTTTTCATCTTCCCCGAGTGCTTCTGGGTGCAGGGAAGCGAACGACAAGTCAAACTCTTTCTTCGGATCTGAATCGTTTGCGTTGCGATTATCCTCGGCCATCTTGGCTGTCACTTTTCTAAAACCGAACAGGAACAAGCAACGAATGCTTGTGTAAATCTAAAATCTTCCAGCATAGTTTTCGTATTGTAACTGGAAGTGCGTTAAGTTGTTGGGTGCCGCCTCGATTGAGTTGTTAGTTCTTCAACATCTCAAGCACATGTGAATGGACTTTGCCGTTGCTGCCAACGCCGTCACCGGTGTCGATTCGCGATTCACCTTTCCAATCTGAAAAGGTTCCTCCCGCTTCGACAATGACCGGAAGAACTGCTGCGATATCCCATGGATTACAAATTGGATCGACCATGACTTCCGCACGACCGGTAGCCACTAAAAGATAACCGTACCCATCACCCCAAGTTCGCGTTACGTAGGATGCCTCAGTGAGTTTGTCGAGCGAATGCCTTGCATTGCGAGCATCGAAATTATCAGCTTGGCTGGTCACGAACAGCCCTTCACTAAGACTTTCAACACTCGATACTTGAGCACGTTGCAACGACGCACTTGGTTCTCCTAGACAAGCACAGTACCAAGCTCCATAACCAATCGCCGCGACTATAATCTCTTTAAGTGCGGGGATATAAATGACTCCGATAGTCGGTGCACCGATGCGAGTGACCGCGACGAGCGTCGAGTAGAGAGGGACTCCCGAGATGAAACTTTTCGTACCATCAATCGGGTCGACGATCCATTTGTATTCCGATTCGCCTTCAATCGCCCCGAACTCTTCTCCCAGAATAGCATCCGAAGGATAACGCCGGGAGAGCTCCTCTCGAATCAACTGCTCTGCGTTCTTGTCAGCAATCGTGACTGGCGAGCGATCGTTCTTTCGTTCGACTTGGTAATTATTGCTGCGAAAGTACTTGAGTGTCGAATCACCTGCGAGAATCGCTAATTCCACAGCCGTAACCATGCGACCACTTTCTAACCCTACCAATACGTCAGGCAAGCCGCTTTTCCAAGTCTCAATCACAATCTTCCGTCCAATCTTCGCCGATCCAGGTTTGCTTGTTAAAGACGGCCTCACCCAAGAGCGAGTTTATAAAAACCGTAATCGCAAACTTAATATGCTTCCTTGTGAAATACAACCCAGATCGTTTTGAAGAGAATCTTGAGATCGAGCCACAGCGACCATTCGCGAATATACCGATGGTCTAAGTCGATTCGATCCTGCATTTTTTCGACCGTGTCTGTCTCGCCACGGCTTCCAAGAACTTGCGCTAACCCAGTGATCCCTGGTTTAACTTTGTGGCGAAGCATGTATCCGCGAATAAGCTTACGAAAATGTTCATTATGGGCCGTCGCGTGAGGCCGTGGTCCAACCAACGACATGTTGCCCGCAATGACATTAAAAAGCTGAGGCAATTCGTCAAGCGATGTTCGCCGAAGAATTTTGCCGATCGGTGTAACTCGTGGATCGTTTTTGGTTGCCTGCTTTACAACCGGACCGTTGTCACAGGTTCGCATGGAGCGAAACTTCCAAACAAGTATTTCCTTTCCATC
>JANODQ010000064.1:0-12112 GCA_031412775.1 Pirellulaceae bacterium
ATTTAGTTTTAGAAACGGCAGTTCGCAGCCGTCTGCGAACTCAAATGATCACCGATACCAGCTCGCTTTGGTTCCCTTATCGATCGACTATAGCATTACTGGCATTGTCTCAGGGGGCATGGGATCGATTGGTAATGGCTATGTCTGGTAGCATTCCATCTATCTTTGGGACGTTTTTCGCGTGGGCAAAAAATGTCCAGCTATCGCGTAAGCTTCAGTGGGATATTCAAGAAGGACTGCGCGAACGATTAAACTCGCAAGCCATCGATTTGCTGCAACCGATTCAAAGGCAGTTTCATGTTGCCTTGGCAGAATTGCGAGGGTCGCAGTCATGGGAAACCGGTTCACTGCCTTACTTTTCCGGTGTGCAATCAACGGAAGTAAATCATTCAGTTCGGCTGGCGGGGATCGACGAACTGCAATTGCAAAGTCAAGCCTTGTTTAACGAAGTTACTGATCGCAAAAAGTTGCCAAGGGGAGTTCTTACGCTGACAGCAGTCATCGGTGTAATGATATTTTGGGGTTTATTATCAGGACCAATTCTTTCGGTGTATCGTCAGTACTTGAATGCGTCCCTCAATACGCTTTTTGATATCGCAAGTCACTCGGTCGATGAATTCCCTCATCCAAGTCCATCATTGCTGCTGACTAGTGTGCTCTTGTCGTTTCTGCCGATGCTAATCTACGCCATGATTGTCATGACGCTTCTCTTACGCCGATCAAAAATATTGCAAATTTCGAAGCTAATTCAGGCGGATCAAGGGAGGTTGGTCGATATGCTTGAAGACAAGCACGTATTGCGACTCGACTTTCAAGATGCTTCCCTTCAGCATGCACACTTTTTACTCACCTTAGATCGAATGACATAAAGATCGATCGATTTGAACAATAAGCAGTCACATGATCATCACTGAGCCGATGAGCAACGAAGATCTCTGTTTAAAACCGGCTCAATCGGCCATAGAAGCCACTGCGCCGACTTATGTTCGACTGCTGACCGCTCGTGCACCCGCTGCGATTGCTGTGATCCAATTAAAAGGGCCGCAGTCGCAATCGTTAATCAATTTATTTTGGAAACCAGCAACCGGAAATCGCCAAGTCGCAATTAACACTATTCGTTACGGGACGTGGGTGCCTTATGGTACTGAATTGCTAAATCCTCATAAAAGTCAAGCTTCCGAAGACGTTGTTATTTGCTGGACGAAAGAGGATTGTGTTGAGGTTCATTGCCACGGTGGACCGGTCGCTTCTAATCGAATCATCTCGGATTTCGTTCGTCATGGGGCGATTGAAAGCTTTGGTGCTGACATTGAACAGTCGATCACGGTCGGAAGCAGAACAAAACGATGGACCGAAGACGCTTGGCAAGATCTTCCCAAAGCTACTACGGAACTGACAACTGCGATTTTGCTTGAGCAAACGACCGGATTGCTGGGCAGAGCTATGACAGCCATATACGAGCAGATTGCTGCGAATGATTTCGGTGGTGCTCGCAATGCGCTAAGCGAATTGGAGTCGCGATCAAATTATGGACTACGTTTGTTGGATGGCTGGCGTGTCGCTATCGTGGGGCCTCCTAACGCTGGTAAGAGCAGCTTTCTAAATAGAATCCTGGGTTACACACGAGCGATCGTGCATCATCAACCTGGTACGACGCGAGACGTCCTTCGTGAGCGGACGACTCTTGGGGGATGGCCCATTGAGCTGATCGATACGGCTGGGTTGCGTGAAACTGATTGTCGTGTCGAAGCAGAGGGCATTCGACGAGCGATGGACGTGCTGCGAGAGGCTGATTTGATCTTGCTGCTTGTTGAACCAGACGAAGGGCTGGTGGTGCTTCATCAACAGATAATCGACGATTGCAAATCAAAAGTAATGGTAGTCGTTACTAAAGCTGATTTGTTCGCGAATGAGAGCCAATTGGCAACCATTCAAGCCGCATTAAATCCATCATTACAAGTTGTTGCGATTAGCAGTGTGATGAATACTGGTATGGACGAATTATCGAAGGCGATTATCGATCGATTAGTTCCGTGTAAGTTCGCAATGGGGCATGCTGTGCCTTTCCGCAACGAGCATCTGCGAACCATCCAAGAGCTGAAACAAAGTATGTTGAAGACTGTTGATCAAACTTAAAGATAATTCATTTCCGCGTCTGGATGTTTTCCCGAGGGAGTAATGTATTTTTCTAATTTGAGCATTTGAGCAACTAACAAGATGCAATATGCAGGGTTCAAGTAAAGGTATCTTCGCCATAGTCTACCAGGTTCTCGCGAAAGTCTAAATAGCCATTCGATGCCGCGGTCTTGCATCCAGGCTGGAGCTTGAGCAACCATTCCAGCGTGAAAATCAAATGCAGCTCCGACGGCGACCATCGGTAATGAAAAACGCTCGGCATTTTCGAAAGCGAATATTTCTTGACGCGGGCAGCCAAGTCCAACGAATACAATGTTCGCTCCACTGGCTCTTATCTTGCTGGCGAGCTTTTCACTATCCTCACGATTGCCGGTACGAAAGGCCGATGGCTCTAGTCCGGCGATATTTAGTTTTGGAAATCGCTGCGTGAGATTCGCAGACAGTTTTTCAAGCACTTCCATGCGGCTACCAAAAAGAAAAATTGAAAGTCCTTCTTGTTCTGCTTGCGCGCATATTTTAAGTGTTAGATTGGGTCCATACACTCGATCTATGAGCTTTTCACCGTGGAGCAGTCGCAAAGCCCATCGAACGGGTTGACCATCGGGCGTAATGATATCCAATTGATTCAAACGGTACTTTTGAGCGGAATCCAGGGCGCCGCACATGACGCCGTGAACGGCCAATGCCGAAACAGTGCAGCGTTCTTTGGCACGTGCACATGCTATGACGCGCGCGACGGCTCCATCGTAGTCGATAACATTCACTCCGATCCCAAGAACGGTTCGCTTACCGGTATCAATCAATTACGAGTTCCTCCAACGAGCTGCCCCTAGATCATGAATATCATCGATGATGTTTTGCATGTTGTATCGCTGTTGATATTTAGGGTAGTCGGCTTGGAATCGCGAGATGTCTGAGATCCACCAAATGTGATCACCGATGCGATTGTCATCGGCGTAGGTCCAATTCAACTTGCGTCCGCTGGCTTGTTCGCATAGGGCGATGGCTTCTAACATCGAGCAATTCGAGAATCTGCTACCGCCGATGTTGTAGACTGCGGCAGGTCGTGGTGCATTTGCGTACTGCCATATGGCTTCCACTAAGTCGACTGCGTGGATATTGTCTCGAACCTGTTTTCCTTTGTAGCCAAAAACGGTGTACGGTCTACCGGTCAAAGTACACTTCATCAAGTAAGATAAGAACCCGTGAAGCTCTGCACCGGAGTGTCCCCCGCCAGTCAAGCAACCGCCACGGAAGCAAACCGTATTCATTCCAAAGTATCGGCCATATTCTTGCACGAGCAAGTCCGCTGAAAGCTTGGAGACACCGAACAAGCTATGGGTGCAGTAGTCGACGCTCATCGATTCATCGATCCCTTTAGCTGCATAAGGGTGACTTGGATCGACTTCCCATCGCGTTTCAAGTTCGACCAGTGGCAGTCGGTTTGGGGTGTCGCCATAGACTTTGTTAGTCGAAAGAAAAACAAAAGCGGCTTTTGACGCGTGATTACGAGTGGCCTCCAAAAGATTCATGGTGCCTTGTGCGTTGACCTGGAAATCAGTGAGCGGCTCTCGGGCGGCCCAGTCATGCGAGGGTTGAGCTGCTGCGTGGACAATCAGCTTTAGATCGGAACCAAGCTCAGAGACGAGATTTCGCGTCGCTTCTGCATCTCGAATATCAATCGATCGGTGAATGTATTTTTGACTCGCATCGGTCAATTCTTGAACTCGCCATTCTGTAGATGCTTCGGGGCCAAAGAAATATTGGCGCATATTGTTATCAACGCCAAAAACCGTCATTCCTTTTTCAATCAAGAACTTCGAAGCAGTAGAGCCGATCAGACCGCCAGAACCTGTTACAATTGCTACGCTCATAGACTCATACATCGATCACTTAGAAATGGTTCGTCATAAAGTATGGCGATAATAACATCCGCGTCTGAAGTATAAATCACCGGCTTCTCGTTTCAAGGATTTATCGAACTGTTGTCCGTGCATACGCATTGTTTACAAACGAACACTTCATGCAGAACGATTGTGTGTGTTGTAAGAGTTATGCGTTATTTATCGATAAACACAATGCTAATTGACCGGTAGCAATCTTAGAACACACTAAGCCACACGTAGTGTTGCCTGAACAACCCTACCAGCGGGCCTACCAGCGGGCCTACCAGCGGGCTTCAAGTTGATCGACAATATGATCCGCCATGCGTTCGATCGCGCGTTGCTGCGAGGTCGAGATCGATTGACCGCCTTCGGGCACCATAAGCGTCTGTTCCGAGAAATAAAACGCGGTTTCATCGGGCGGGAGGAAACGATTCTCCATGAGCACATTTCCAATACGATCGACCCAATTGACCTCGGCGATCAACGATACTTGCAACGCTCGAACGTCATCCAGTGCGTTTTCGGTGACGACTCGTTTGGAATCATTCGTAATTCTGCACACGAGTGTTGAATCTGCTGCACCTGCATTTGCAATTTTGTAAGGTGTACGATCTTCGATTCTCTTCTGAAGAACTTCCGTGAGTCGAACTCCAAGATCAGAACGAAAGGAATCAGATCGAATGATAGGAATATACACCGTTCGAACATCAGGCCTATGTAGTGTTCGCGTTCCCATCCGATAGCCAGCGCAACCGACGCACGAGGCCGCTGCTAACGGTAGTACGAACCAAATCAAAAGTACGCACACTTTTTGGATGGCGAGCGTTCGGCGATACACAACTATTTCACGTCGCCTTTCGCTTCCAATAGAGGTCGCGTACGACTGCTCTCGGGAAAGATGTTTGCGAGCCATTCGAAGTGTCGAACCGGTTCGCCGGGAAGTGTTACGATTGTTTCAATCGAGGCCTTTGCTTGCTCGGCAAAAGGTGTATCCGAAAACTCGACTAGAATTTGATCTAAGTATATTTTTGCAGAAGTGTTTTCTCCGCGAGCCATGCGATAGGTCGCTTGGTCATAAAGACGTTCCGCTTTTTTGTATCGAATCTCGGCGTACGCTCGATCGATGAATTCGCGGTGCTCTTTCGACTCATTTGGAAATTGCTTCAGGAGCTTCTTGATGAGTTTCTCTGCTTCATCAAGCGGCTCGGATGCATACTGGGAACCCTGGTAGGTTTCAATCGCTGCCTTCAGACCGAGAAAGTGGGCTTCGAATTGGTGGGGGCTGTCTGGATACGTGATTCGAAGGTCTTCAAATTTCTCACGGGCTTCAATGTAGTTTTCGCGACGGAACGCTTCGTTGGCAAGTTCCATCGTTGCATCATCCGCCTGGCGACCAGTTGGATTGTCCATCCGCATTTTATCGAGAACACGAACGCCGTTTCTTCGCGTGTCATTCCACGGGCGTCGACGATCGGTAAAGTTCAATTCATAAAACGCTTGAGGATCGGCGGCATCATAACGGAGATAGAACAGCGCAATTTCCATTCGCCTTTGATCGGTTTTGTCTAAAAACTTTGTGCGTGGATATTCTTTGATCAACCGAACGTACATGTCTTCAGCGGCTGGAAGTTTGTCCGCAAAGAAGTAGCTCTCGCCAGCCATGAATAGTGCGTCTTGTTCCATCGCACTACTTTTCCATAGCTTTGCTGCTGTCTTGTATTTTTTTGCTGCCTGTTCAAAAAGCTTGTAACGTTGATCCTCGTCAGCATTCTTGGCTTGTTCGAAGAGAGCGTCTCCTTCTAGGTAGGCTTGCTTGGCTCCGGCTTTGTCTGCAGGCTTGTCTCCCAGTCCAATCATCGACACAAATGCAGAGGACGATTTTTTCTTCTCGCCTTTTAGTCCTTCTGGTCGAATGTAGTTTCCGTTCTCGTCCATGTACGATTCAATGTCTCGTTTGGCCGAATCGTACTCGGGCGTGTTCGATCCGGGGCGAAGAACGTTACAGCCCGTGAAGATGCTACTTATTGAAGCAGCACTCACGGCTGTTCCAATCATGATCGCAATTAGTTTGGAGCGTTGCACATCTTTGTTCAAAGTGCTAGATCCTCCAAGAACGGGTGAAGATCGAAAGATCGGTTAAGCAGTGATTCGGCAAAGCGTCCGATGAGGGCTCGTATCTCGCGCTTACATTCGTTTGGGATTGTTCGAAGGTTAGACTGCTCATCAAACGATCCTTGAAGAATGTCCAGCAAATGCCGACGCGTTGATTCACGAATTCGCACAACCGATCGCTGTCCTGCCAAACAGTGAGCACAGAGAATGCCACCTGCTTCAATACCAAACGAAATTGTTCGAGCAGTTGAATCGGCGGTTCCGGAAGCATATGGGACTTCTCCGCAACCAGCGCAAGCATGCACAGAGGGAGCATGCCCAAGCAATCGGAGCAGATGAAGTTCGAATCGCAAAACAATCTCGCCAACATCGTCGCGCGTGTCCAAACTTTCTAAGGTTTTCTTAGCGTAATCAAACAGTTCTGGTATCGCCAAGTCTTCTTCAGTGAATCGCAAGAGCAGTTCCGCAACGTAGAATCCCGCATAAAGATTCAACAATTGCTTTTGGCCTGATCGGAAACGACGAATCAGTTTGGCTTCGGTCAACAAGTCCAGGACATCCCCCGACTTGACGATGAACACTACGGAAGAATGCGCGAGCAGGTCAAGAGCAGACTCGAACGGGCTTCGAATGCGACGAGCTCCCTTGGCAATCGCAGAGACTTTGCCGAAATTTTTTGTCCATAGAGTTACTACCAGCGATGTTTCGCTCCAGGGGACCGCTCGAAGAACAATCGCCTCTGATTTTTCGCTAGACAACCCATTTGCCTCTTATTCGCCAGATTCCCCGAGCTGCGATAAATATTCACTCATTTCGCCAGCCGCGTGATGGTCGTTCTGCAAGCGAGCCTCTTCAATTCCGTCGCGAAGAAACGTTCTTGCAGCAGCGATCCGGTCGAGAGCGACTAACTGCTGAGCTGCCATAAAGAACGATGCCACATGAGGTTTTTCTTGACGAGTCATCGAAGCGAGTAATTTGATGCTCGCTTCGCTTTCGCCGTCCTTTCGCATTTCCATCGCGAGTGCATATCGCAGAAAATCGTCATGCGGTTCATCAACCAACATGGCTTCGATCTTTGCGCGTCGTGAATTATCGGTCATGATTTGATGTAGCCGGATTCGTAGGAAATCGGCATGTTGGTTGTCGGAGTTTTTGACGTTTCAGTTTGACACGGCAGAAGTCTTACGACTTCTGCTACGCTAGAGGCGTGGGTGGTTTTTCAGCGGCGGTGGTTGCTGGTTTCGGATCGGTTGGTACGGTCACTGTAAGCGGCGGAGTTGGTTTTTCAGCGGCTTTTGCTGGGCCGTGTTTTGGTTTGGGTGCATTGATCAAGACCATCACCGCACCGCCGATTACCAGTCCTAAAGAACCAGCAAAGATCGTTGTGATTTGCGAGAGCTTACCAGCAAGACCCATCGATACCAATGTATTGATCACCGGTGCAAAACCAAATATCAGTGGCATAACGAACACGGGCTTTCCGCCGTAATTGAATGCCAAGATGATCCCGAGTGCTCCAACAGCACCTGCGGTACCGGCTGCGATCGACCACGCCAAGCCTTTGAATGTGTAAGCACCGCCATCGGTTTGAGCTGCCAAGATTAATAATGGCAACGCAACGGCGATGATGAAGTAGGCCAAGCCAACGCAAAGAAAAGGCCTCATCCGTGAGCCACCCATTCGCATCTGCCCAAGATGCAAGAAAGGTCCATAGGAACCCCAGCAGATGACGGCTCCAACGATGGAGGCCGTGATACCGAGCAGACTAAACGGTTTTGATTTTGCTGGAGAAGTTTTGGTGGCGGATTCGGCTGACACGACGGTCGCCGCCTCGCCTGAATCTTCCGAAGCATTGGCAACTGACTTCGATTCTTCAGAGACTACCGCGACCGGCTTTTCAACTGCTTCTTTCCTCGGCTTGAACCACAACACTCCGATCATGCCGACCCCGACAAAGATCATCCCAATCACGAACAGCGGTTTGATCTGGTCAAAGGATTTACTCAACCAAGTCGTAACCAAAGTATTGATAACCGGAGCACCACCGAAGACCAGCGGCATGACATACACCGGATCACCACCGAAACTCAGTGCTAAAATCACGCCTAAAGCTCCCAACGCGCCAACCGAACCAGCTAGGAGCGACAAAATAGAGCCGAAAACGGACCAATGCCCTTTTTCATTACTGCTGCCAAGTATCGAACCCGCTCCAAGAACCGCGATGAGAAAGTAAGCAATTCCTACGCCGACGAAGGACCTTAAGGAGCTATTCCCCATGTTGGTTTGCCCCTCGTGAAGCAAGATCCCGTAAACTCCCCACGAAATGAAAGTCATCGCGGTAAAGAGCAAAACAAAAGGCAGTTTGAGCATGAAATTTGAGATCCCGGACAGGTTATTAGTATTTGAGCTTGCTAGTGTAACCTAATCCCGATTTTTTTCGACACTGTCGCTTTGGAGTGCTCCGACTCGTCGGAGCTTTAAGACTTATCTACCGGCGTTCAATCTGGAGAGAATTGGCGAATATTTGGATCCATTTATCTCGCGAGACTTTTCTTTACCCAAAGTCGCTCTCTCGAAAGCTAGGGCAAGCCCAAGCACTCCAAAGGTTGTAGCCTAGAACCGCTAGCTTGTGTGCGTCTTCTTGGGTTTGAAAACCTCGGTCGCAGTGCCGAAGTAGACTTCACCGGCGTTCATGAGTGTTTCGCTGAGCGTTGGGTGGGGGTGAATAGACTCGGTCAAATCACGAACTTCACAGCCCATCTCAATTGCAAGGACTGCTTCGGCAATTAACTCTCCTGCTCCTGCTCCAACGATCCCGCATCCTAGAACGCGATGTGTTTCAGGATCGACGAGCCACTTCGTATGTCCCTCGGTGCGGCCTATTGCTTGAGCGCGACCACTTGCGGCCCATGGATAGACCTCAACCGATACAGTTCGACCATCTCGTTTGGCTTGCTCCTCTGTCAGGCCTGCCCATGCGACTTCTGGGTCGGTGAAGACAACCGCGGGGATCGCTTGCTTATCGAAAGTGACATTTTTCCCGAGGATGACTTCGACGGCAACTTTCGCTTCGTGGCTTGCTTTGTGAGCAAGCATCGGCTCGCCGGCGACATCGCCAATGACAAACACGTGTGGGTCTGAGGTGCGTTGCGACTTATCGCAAACAACGAAACCTTTGGAATTAATTTTTACGGAGGTGTTTTCCAGCCCCAAATTAGCTGAGTTCGGTCGCCGACCAACACTGACCAGTACGCGGTCATAACGTTCATGACCAAACTTGCCGGGACCTTCGAAAGTCACTTCGACTTGGTTATCGACGAGTGCAACCGAGCCGACTTTGGTGTTGGTATAGATTCGATTTTCAAAGAGAGTGTTCAGTCGCTTTTGGAGCGGCTTTACCAGATCGCGATCCGCACCGGGAAGTAGCGTATCGGTCCATTCAACCACGGTGACTTTGGAGCCTAGACCAGCATAGATGCTCCCCATTTCCAGGCCAATATAGCCACCACCGATGACGAGCATCTTTGCCGGGATATCCTTGAGTTCAAGAGCGCCGGTGCTATCCATGACTCGGTCCGACCCGATTTGAAAAGCGGGCGGCATAGAGGGAGTACTTCCTGTAGCCAGAACGCAGTAGTCGAAAGTAAGCTTGCCACCCTCGGGGATCGACGGATCGTCACCTTCGAGAATGAGAGTTGTCGAGTTCTCGAAGCGTCCGCGTGCTTTGATGACTTTCACATTGCGGCGTTTCGCCAGCCCGCCCAATCCCCCGGTGAGCGTTGCGATGACTTTATCTTTTCGAGCTCGCACCTTATCGATATCGATTTTTGGAGTAGTAAATTCAACGCCCCAATCTTCTTGCATTTCGTGAGCTTCGCCGATGACTTTCGCAACGTGCAAAAGAGCCTTGGACGGGATGCATCCCCGGAGCAAACATGTTCCTCCCAACCTCGACTCCGCCTCGATCAATACGACTTCAAGACCTTCGTCAGCAGCCAAGAAAGCGGCTGCGTATCCGCCAGGCCCGCCGCCTAAAATCACTAAAGGTGTGTGCATTACAATTTTCTAAGGTGGAAGAGTTGTGTATATTTACGTGTAGCTCACGCAAAGGCTTTCGTTGCTTCTTGGACCCAACTGAACTGGGTTTCAAGTGTAGATAATAACAGAACCACCCAATGCAGAAAGCCATACAGCAAAAAGCTATAGAGAGCGGTAGCTCGACCAGATTTTTGCGATTGCCGCCATTTGCGACGGAAACTTGGCGTGCAATTTAAGTAATCGGGAAACAGCAGGCTTGCGATTGCTTTACCGATCGAAGATCTGAATTCACCAATCGCCAGACCGACCAATACAAGAAACCAACGAAAAGAACTAACAAGGCGTTTTCATGACACGGATGCTGTGGGACGACGACGAAGAAGATGAAGTTGATGACGCTGATATATCGAGCAGTTCGTCGAAGCTTGATGTACAAGCAGATAAACCTCCATCGAAAGGTTCATCTACAACAATTACATCCGCAGAAGGATCGGCTAGCGTTTCCGGTTCGCGATCACCAGCTAGGGCAAAGAGCTCCAAATCAAAAGTAGCCAAGAAAAGCGTCGTTGAAAAAGATAAAAAATCAACCGATAAAAGTGACTTAGAAAAAAGCGTAGTAGAAAAGCTTGTATTAGGAAAGCTTCCTGATGAGCCGGGGACAACTTCGGAATCACCGCTGTCGGTTGAAGATCTCAATCAATGGATCGCCGCAGCCATTGAAGCCAACATTCCGAAGGTCTGGGTCGCGGGTGAAATCACCGATCTTTCTCAGCCTAGAAGCGGTCACATTTATATGGGGTTAAAGGACGCAAATGCTCAGATCCGGGCGGTCCTTTGGAGGTCTTCGGCTGAGCGATTGAAGTTCAAGCTTGAGGATGGTCAAGCGGTACTGGCTTATGGACGAGTCGACCTCTACTCGCCCCGTGGAAGCTATCAGCTTGTTATCGAACGAATTGAACCCCAGGGTGTTGGAGCACTCCAGTTAGCCTTCCAACAACTCTATCAACGGCTGGCCAAAGAAGGTCTATTTGATGCTGACCGAAAAAAACCGCTGGTAAGATTTCCAAAGCGAATAGGGTTTGTAACCAGTCCTTCCGGCGCGGCGATTAAAGACTTTTTGGAAGTCTTGCGTCGGAGATGGCGAGGCACGGACGTAATCATCATTCCGGCGAAGGTCCAAGGAGTCGGTGCTGCTGAAGAGATTGCGGCCGGGATCGAAATCGCACAGCGCATCGATCCACCATTGGATTGTTTGGTGGTCGGCCGTGGCGGTGGCTCTATGGAGGATCTATGGTGCTTCAACGAAGAAGTTGTTGTCAGGGCGATCGCTGCAAGCAGCATTCCAACGATCTCCGCAGTCGGTCATGAAATCGATGTCACGCTCAGCGATTTAGTCGCCGATGTTCGCGCCCTCACGCCCAGCGAAGCTGCCGAATTGGTCGTGCCCAGTGAAGCGGAAGTTCTAACGATTGTGGAAGGTTACGAGCGACGACTCAAGCAGTCCCTCCAGCAGAAGTTTGACCTCTATCGATTACGGCTCGATTCTATTGCGAGACGACCTGTTATCACGCGGCCCGAAGAATATATAGCTCAGCGAGCCCAACGCATCGACGAGCTAAGCATACGGATCGAAAGAGCGATCGACCGGACCATCGAGGCGATGCGACTAAAGTTGGCCTCGAGCGCCGCGTCGCTAGATGCGCTGAGTCCACTAAAAACACTCAATCGAGGTTATTCGCTGACGCGATTGGTTGCCTCCAAGGTGGACTCGCCTATTGTCGGGCATACAAACGAGTCCTCGCTTTTGACCAACTCTTCCCAGGTCGCCGTCGGAGATACACTCGATACGCGTCTGGCTGAAGGTCGTGTCGAGAGCCTTGTGACCCGAATCGTCGAGTAGCTCGCGAGCCTTGAAAGTAGGTTCCGCTTGCCGAGCGGAA
>JANODQ010000065.1:0-2427 GCA_031412775.1 Pirellulaceae bacterium
TTTCACAGCCCCATTTTTTTGCACTATTTTTTTGCCCTTCTTTACTTATAAATCTTCCTCAATACCATCAGGGAAGCTAAGGTCGAGAACTTGTGCAGCGATCGCTTTTTAACTAAATCAGAAAGTCGGCATATTGAAACCTGTGAAAGACTTTGCCAAGAATTTAATGGCGAATTTATAATTGAATAATTACTCATGTTACGTATTATATAGCGATCCTATTTCATTTGTGGAAGCTCTAAATTTCAAAGTAAGAATCCACGACTTTAGATTTTTACATTTTTATGATTGATTTAGGATTGCTATATTTAATAGACCTCTTGCAGAACTAGCTTTTATTGCAAATTAGCTTGATTTGTAGAGGCTTTAAGCACCAACTCAAAGTTACAGATTGCAGAAAGCAAATTACACCTTAAACCAAAACGACGATGACGGTTGCGATAGCGTTCAGAGAGAATCTTAAAGACTTTAAGCCGACGATTAACATGTTCAACTACAATCCGTTGTTGAGAAAGTACCCGATTAAATCGCTTATTCTCTTTGGATAATTGACCACCCTTGGGCTTTTTTATAGGAATTTGAGAATTTGCATGTAGCTTTTGTAAGCCTTGATAACCCTTATCAGCCAAGCTTTGGGTTTTTTCTGAAAAATGTACTCCACAAGCTTTGAACAAATGAAAATCATGTTCGGCCCCTTTCCCATATGCTGTGCAGATAATCTTAAAAGTGTTAATGTCTACCACCAATTGGCATTTGAGCGTATGACGTTTTTTCTTGCCACTATAAAACCCTTTTTGTCTATGTTTTGGACGCTCTATTGGTGATTCTGTCACATCAACTGCAACCTTTGCTGGAGCATTTGCTGCCCACAATGACTTTTTTCCTTCTAACCTAAACTTATCTGATTTGATTAGTAGGTTTTCTACTTTTTGCACTGTACGACAGACCGTTGATTCAGATACTCCCCAGTCTTTGCCAATATGAAAGTACGTTCGGTATTCTCGCCAATACTGCAGAGCCACTAGCACTTGGTCTTCTAAACTCAGCTTTGATTTTACTCCTCCTTTACCTTTGAGTTTCTCGGCTTCTTTCATTATTTCTACCATTTGGTTGTGAGTTTGCCTTTGGACTCCGTATAACCTTTTGAAGTGTTGATCTAAAAGGTGTTTTGTAGACTCGTACTTCATATCTTTTTTAGACCTATAAAAGTGGCTTAATCTAACACATTTTTAATTCTGCAAGAGGTCTAGTGATTAACCGCTGTCCATATCCAAATTTTGTTTTTTTTGACCCTACAAATGTCTGAAGTTCATCTAGTTCTCCGACATCAGGAACTGTCTCAACTACTGGATACTCAGGTAATTGAACACAAACTTCTCTTACCCAGTTGATAATTGTATTGTGATTTATATCAGTACAACGCTGGATTTGCCTAAATCCCATCCCGTTACAATACATCTTCAGGCATAGCTCTTTGACATCTTTGGAGTACCCCCGAGGAGTATAGTTATCGATAAACTGTCGACCGCAATCTACGCAAATATGATTTTGCTTTTCTTCTCGTTTCCCATTTTTACGGATATGACTTGAACTACACTTTGGGCCTTGCATGATATAAATTCCTTGTTTCCCACCTACATTAGGATCTGCTTAGTTCATCTGTCAAATGTGCAACGCCGGGAAAACTTGCAGTTACAACATCGCCAATTTGTAAAGCACGAACTGTCATACATTTATCTCAATTTTTCCAGTTTCAGCTATAAATTTTACTGGTAGACCTGCTTGTAATTCCCCTTCCTGCCACTCATACGGCTCATAACTGTCCAAATTAGAAATATCACTTCCCAGACAATTGTTATCTTCGGGCGATTCCTACGTATGCGGTTCCCGCTGCAGATTTCCATCTCTCCACAGAAGATAATTCAAATAACTAAGTACCTCCCCCAATTTATGATCAGGCACTACTGTCAAACGTTCTACAATCTCATTTCTAAGGGTACTCATAACTCCTCAAATTAAAACTTACGATACCTATGTATACCAGTCATAACTACACCTAGAATCTGAAAATTCATATATTTGGTGATAAAGATAGAGCTATATTCAGGATTTTCAGCTAACAAAACAACCTTACCCTTGTCCTGTATCTTCAGCCGTTTCACAGTGGAATGGTTATCAATCGAAACTACCACAATGTCACCATTGACAGGCTCAACAGAAGTATCAACCATCAGAATATCCCCAGATTTGATACCCGCATCGATCATGCCAGTATTGGTGATACTGAGCTGGAGCTGGTTGAAGTGGATTTTCTGCTTCACGAATTTACAAAGCAATTCGATCTGCATCGGGTTCTGGTTGCTGACCCCAAAATATTTAACCTTGCCGCTGGTTTCCAGTATTGTGAACGCCTCTGCAACCTCTTCC
>JANODQ010000066.1:0-2724 GCA_031412775.1 Pirellulaceae bacterium
CATCTGGGCTTGGCGAGACTGGCTCATTCAAGCCTACAACCGAAACTTGCCGTTTGACCAATTTACGATCGAGCAATTGGCCGGTGATATGCTCCCCAATGCGACCCGCGATCAAATTATTGCAACCGGTTTTAATCGAAATCATCGACTCAATGGCGAAGGTGGTCGCATCGAGGAAGAGTGGTTTGTAGAGACCGTAATCGATCGAGTGGAAACCACGGGACTTACCTGGCTAGGACTGACTTTCAATTGTTGTCGTTGCCACGATCATAAGTATGATCCCATTTCGCAGAAAGAGTTTTACTCCTTCTTCGCCTACTTTAATTCGAATGAAGAGAACGGTGTTTTGGCTCCAGCCGGGAAGGAAGGCGAGAATACTCCTCCGCTTCTGAAGCTCACTTCACCGCAACAAGATGCTGAAATCGCTAAACTTGAGGCGGCCATTCGCCACTCTGAAGAAGTTCTTGCCAGCGCCAAGAAAGAGCTGCCTGCCGCCATGGCCGCATGGGAGAAAACCCTCGTTGATGGCGAACTGGAGCGGGTTGGTGTTTGGCAACAACTCAACGTTCAATCCGCTGTCTCGAAAGCGGGATCCGTTCTTACAAAGCAAAGCGATGGAAGCTTCTTAGCATCAGGTGAAAACCCCAATACGGAAACCTATGTCGTGAAGGGCAAGTCTGAACGTGATGAACTCACGGCCGTAATGCTTGAGGTTTTCCCGGACCCTTCGCTTCCAAACAAAAGTCTCGGACGGGCTTTGAACGGTAACTTTGTTCTTTCGGAAGTTCTGGTAGAGATCCTTGATCCGAATAAGTCGCAACCGACCAAAATTGAGTTTGTCAAAGTCATAGCCGATTACGAGCAAAAAGGTTGGCCAGCCAAATCCATTTTGACTTCGGAAGACCAACGAAAGTCGGAGGCCAATATTGGCTGGGCGATCGACGGCAACGATAAGAAAAAAAAGGTTCCACGTCGCTTAATTCTTGTGGCGGACAAAGTTGCCAAGATTCCGAAAGATACATCCATACAAATCACCATGAAAAGCGACTCGAAAAACGCCCAACACAATGTTGGACGTTTTCGATTGTCCACGACGGACCGGCCTTCGTCGGAAATATCGCTTCAAGGTTCGGTGTCATCGACAGAAATCCTAAAGATTGTTTCTGTTGATGCAGCCAAGAGAAACGAGAAGCAAAAGAAGTTAGTCGAAGACTTTTATCAAAAACAGGTCGCGAGTCCTTATAGAAGTGCTTCCGAAAATCTGGGATCAGCCAAGAAACAACTAGCCGATTACCGACTCAAAGTTCCTACAACGATGGTCATGAAAGAGTCCCAACCTAAGGAGGCTTTCGTGCTGACTCGAGGCGAATACGACAAGCCGACAGAGAAGGTGACTCGAGCGATTCCCGCCGTTTTTGTTTCGAACACAGATGGCCAACCAGCCGATCGGCTTGAATTAGCTCGCTGGATCGTTAGTCCAAAGAATCCTTTGACGGCCCGCGTTTGGGTGAATCGAGAATGGGAACGTTTCTTCGGTGTTGGGCTAGTGAAGACCACTGAAAATTTTGGCGCACAAGCAGATTACCCGAGCCATCCCGAGCTGCTCGATTGGCTGGCTTGCGAGTTTATGGAGCCTTCGCTGAAAAGTTCCAAATCCTCGCAGCAAGCAAATCGATGGGATATGAAAGCCTTGCAAAAATTGATCGTGATGAGCCAGACCTACCGACAGTCGCAGCGTGTGGATCCAGAAACGCTGAAACGCGACCCTGAAAATCGGCTAATGGCTCGCGCTACAAGAATGCGACTTTCAGGCGAGATTCTTCGCGACGTTTCGCTATCGGTAAGTGGGCTGTTGGTCGACAAGATTGGTGGTCCTAGCGTTCGACCGTACATGCCAGAAGGGGTTTGGGATGAAACCAGCAAATATGGTAACTTACGCAACTACAAAAACGATAACGGCGAAGGCCTCTATCGTCGGTCGATGTACACGATTTGGAAACGAACAGCTGCTCCCCCAACGATGCTTCTCTTTGATGCACCCAATCGAGAAACGTGTACCATTAAGCGATCGAGAACGAATACACCACTACAAGCTCTATCTCTACTTAATGAAGTAACCTTTGTCGAAGCAGCTCGGCAGTTGGGAGCTCGCATGATTCGCGAAGGTGGCATCAGCAATCGAGAACGGATTGACTATGGTTTTCGACTCGCCGTTGGAAGGTTGCCAAGTGAACGCGAGCAAGATATTTTGCTCAAGGGTTTGACCGAGGATGTCCAACGATTTGAGAATGATCCGGAGGCCGCCAAGCAATTGCTCAAGCTCGGTGAATCAAAGTCCCCGTCCGACCTCGACTCCGAAACCCATGCTGCCTTCACCCTGGTTGCAAACGTCCTGATGAATCTTGACGAATTCATTACTCGCGAATGATCGACAAGAACACTTTCCAAATATTAAGCCATGAAAAACTTATCATCGTACCAACTGCAAGACTTTTTGAATCGCCGTGTTTTTATGCAGGGCGGGGCTCACGTCGTAAGCACCGCGGCACTGGCAAACTTGATGTTGTCCAGCCAAGGCGCTGAACCGACAGTGCAACATGGAAGCTCCATTTTAACCTCTCCTAATTCGTCTTCACCCATCGGGCTTCCTGGATTTCCACACCACGCGCCCAAGGCGAAGCGAATTATCTACTTGTTTCAATCAGGAGCTCCATCGCAAATGGA
>JANODQ010000067.1:0-7135 GCA_031412775.1 Pirellulaceae bacterium
CCTCAATCAGCTTCGGTTGCCCCCCAACCATCTCTTTTTTAAGTACTCTAAAACCTTTTTCAGCCTCGACCAACTCGTGAACAGGTCGTGACGTACCGCCAAGAAATCGGGAGACCGACTGAAACAACGCTTTGAAAAGAAACTGATCTACTTTTTTTCCAACCGGTTCAGTGAATCTGTTGCTACGTCTTTTTCGTACTTTCTTCGGCTCGTCGTAAGAGTCAAAGGTTTGCTCTTGGTAATCATCTTGCATTGCCTGGATCATCGTATTTGACCCGCTGCTAGCACGCTTTGCTTGTTCCATTTTGATTTCAAAATCTGAAGTAAGTGGTGGCCATCTACCAAATTCTGTTCGAAACTTCTGCCACTTTTCAAGCAGTTTGCTATTGAAGTCGCGAATTTGAGATTCGCTGCCCTGAGCGAGAATCTTGTAATAGTCTTGTATAAACGGGACAACGCTTTGATCATGTTTTTCGAACGCGTCCTGAAACGCAGGCAGTCCTGTTACGCGAATCTGGAAAAACTCAACGGGCTTTAATCCGCTTTTGTCGATCAACGCGGCTGGCAGACTAAGTCGCTGACGCATTGGTCTCACCGATAGCGGCGAAGGCGATGGAACAACAATTAATCTTTGGGCAATCGTGCTCGAACCTGATAGATCGCCGTCATTGTTAGGTATTGCGTGAACAAAGATTTGAAAAGTGATCGGTGGAAACATTGCGTTGGGTGGAGTAAACGGCTCAGGACTTTTCGCGAGTTTCTGTATTGAAATGAGTTGAGACTCAAGCGAATACGGAACCATCGATTCAATCGACACTCCAGTAACTATTTTCTCGTGAGCTCTCCATACTTTCTTGATCCAAGAGACAGCAGAATCGCTCAGTGGAGTCGGAATCTGAACGATTGTTTCTGTGTTCTCGTTTGCGTCATGAAGCTTTAGGGATTGACACGCCGATTGAAGTGATTCCGAATCGAGCGGATTCTGGACTACGCGCGAACATTGCGAGTCAACGTTGTTTAACTGCTTAAACATGATTTTACATTCGCGACTTTTTGTGGGGCTAGTGTCGCTTATGGTTGCCAGCGGATCTAACTGAGCGAAGAGTGGCGAGGCAAGCAAAAGCATGCAGACCACAAATAGACTCAGTTGGACGCTGCTACTTAAAAGAGATGTAGTGCGAATAGCTTTTGTGGAAGTGCCTCTCTCACCTTGATGAATCATCATCTCTCCTTTCGTGTATTGCCTTCGATATCAATCATCAGCCGGACAAAGTCGACCAGTGCCATACTCGCGATGTAAGCAAGATGGAGCAAAGCGAAGTAAAGTATTATTAAAACTAAGCCTCCTAGCCTTGAAACGAAGGCCATTTCCGCGTCTGCCATTTCCATCGAAGAGTTGGTGAGTTTTTGAATCGGAACAAGTACCAGAGCAACCGACAGAATGACTGTTAAAATCGCGAGAAGAACAGCCCCTATCAGAAAACCGACACGTGTTGCCCATTTAAAGAACGTGATGTAACGCTCCAAGTTGCCATAGCGACTTTCGCTGTTCTCGCCTGCCCATGGCATGAAGAGTCGCGTGAAGGTGCTTGCCTCCTCTGTCTCGATGGTTTTTGATTCGCGAGCTCGGTTCGAGGTCGATCGCGACGAGTGGTGGGCGGGCGCTAGGTAAGGGGAAGGTTGCGTTGCAGCGTAAGGAGAATTCAACGGAATATTCATGGAAGGCGAAGCCGTTGGAATCAATGCCCGCAAGTCCATCCCGCCAAAGCCTTCGTTTTGGGGCGAATGATTGGCCGGAACTGGCTCCGCCAAACTTTCTTCCAGTTCACCCAACGTCATCCACGGGCCTTTGCCGCTTGTGGCAATCATGGACTCGGACTGGATTTTACCTTGATCTCGTAATTCAATGATCCGCGCAAAAGTTAGCGGCCCAATAGCTTTTTCACCTTTGCGGAGATAATACGAAAGAGAATTCATGGAGCGATAATCGATGAGTTGGTCACATTACTCGCCAACCGGCGAGTTCAATCACCTTCCTATCGCTGCAAATTCAGGAATCTGTCACAACTTTGAAGTTTTCAGCAAGCCTAAGTGTCGATTTTTCACGGAGAAACGGCACCGTAAGGCTTATGTTAGGCCGCTTACTTTATGATTCCGCTTCCAAAATGGCTCTCAAGCGTTTCGTAATACGGCTTTTGGCTAGGTAAACGGCGTTCTTGGTTATGCCTAACTCAAGAGCGATATCGGTGGTGGTTCTCCCGTCGACTGTCGACATCCAAAAGGCTTGCCAAGTAGTTGCTTCAAACTCAACCTGAGCCTTGGCAACAATGGCTAGTAATCGATCGTCCTGGATTTCTAATTTAGAATTTTCTTCTATGTTTTCGTCCAACGAATAGCGTATAGACGCTATCTGCGAAAACATTTTTAGTGAATCGGTACCACCTGCTGCTACTTCTGGACGGCGTCGTAGGTAGTCAGCAACACGCCGCTGAGTGATTCGTCGGAGCCAACCTCCAAAGGAACTTGAGTCGTCTCGTTTGAATCGATGTAAACTACCCAGAGCCGATACGAACACCTCCTGGGCAACATCCGACGCCGTGTGTTCATCCAAACTGGCGTCCAAGCACCAACGGTAAACCCGATCGAAGTATTCCGTAACTAAGTCCACCCAAGCATGATTGTCCAGCTCCCTTAACCGATGCATGGTGGTGGTTCCCGGATCAGGACGCTCGCGACCTTCTGGCTTTGAATTCTCCATTAACGGGTTACCCTGAGAAAAAGAACGTCCTTAAACCCGCTTTTGAAACTCGGCTAGAGCGATTGACATCCTAGCAAAAAACTTTTCCGAAAGTCGAGACAGAACGCTGCGATAGATAGTTATCAAAGTCTATCACGAATTAAATGTTCCGTAAGCGTTCCCGAAAGAATGCGTCATCATGTTTGATACGCCTCTCTTGGGTGACTCGCTCAAGAAATACGTTTCTTAACTCAAGATCGTTACCGGTCGGCTCACGCCTAGTTGCTTCTAAAGCAGGGAACTTGGAGCAACGCGGGCAGAAGGCTGCTTCGTCCTTTCGATGCAGTTTGGCGGGAGCCTACCGGTACCGAAATAGCTGCCGGAAAGCTCGGTTGTTTTGGTTCGCCGACGGCATGGATGGCTAACCAATTGGGGCCAAAAGGTTTCAATGTGAAACCGGGTTAAGTGTTGGCGTTCCTTGAATAAAGTCCCGATAGCAGGCCCGTCAAAATTCAAACAAAAAAGCCAATCGATTAGGGCTGGCTTTCTTGGTTCAAACAAAAATGTTTTTGCTTACCTTGGCTTAACAGTAGCTTTGATGTCTTCGCGGCTACCTGTTAGCAAACACACACTCTGCTCGCTTAGTACATGTCGTGGTCGCCGCCGTGTCCGCCCTTGCCACCCTTGTCTGACTTTGGCTTCTCGGCGATCAATGCATCACTGGTTAGAAGCAGTGTTGCGACCGATGCGGCGTTGGCGAGTGCTGTTCGTGTGACCTTGGTTGGGTCGATAACGCCAGCCTTGACCATGTCTTCATAGACGTTGGTGAGTGCATTATAGCCGTTGTTGCCCTTGGCTTCAGCAACGCGTTCGCAAACGATACCACCATCTTGACCGGCGTTAGCCGCGATCATGGTCAGCGGTGCGCGACAGGCTCGGATGATAATCTTGTAGCCAACGAGTTCGTCTTGCGACATGTCTTCGCTTGGCTTGATCGAAGTCGAAGCTCGAAGCAACGCAACACCACCGCCAGGAAGAATGCCTTCTTCGATCGCAGCACGAGTCGCATGCAACGCATCTTCAACGCGAGCCTTCTTTTCTTTGACTTCGCTTTCGGTCGCACCGCCAACGTTAACTTTGGCAACACCACCAGCAAGCTTCGCGAGTCGTTCTTCCAACTTCTCACGATCATAATCACTGGTCGTGTTTTCAATTTCGCGACGGATCTGATCAATACGAGACTTGATTTCCGAGCTCTTTCCAGCACCTTCAATGATCGTGGTGTTATCTTTATCGATGATGACTTTCTTTGCACGACCAAGGTCAGCGAGAGTCAGCGTATCCAGCTTGCGTCCGAGTGCTTCAAACACTGGGGTCGCATTAGTGAGGATTCCAATGTCTTCCATCATTGCCTTGCGTCGATCGCCGTAACCAGGAGCCTTGATAGCGGCAATTTGCAGAGTACCACGCAGACGATTGATAACGAGCGTCGCAAGAGCTTCACCTTCGACATCTTCAGCGATGATCAAAAGTGGCTTGCCTTGTTGAACGACTTGCTCAAGAACAGGAACCAAGTCCTTGATGTTCGTGATTTTCTTTTCGAAGACCAAGATATATGCATCTTCAAGAATCGCTTCCATCGTTGCCGAGTTGGTAACGAAGTAAGGCGAGAGATACCCACGGTCGAATTGCATGCCTTCTACGAATTCAAGTTCGTCTTGCAAGCTCTTGCCTTCGTCAACCGTTACGACTCCGTCCTTACCTACTTTTTCCATTGCGTCAGCAAGAAGATTTCCGATAGCACGATCGTTGTTTGCAGCGATTGAGGCTACGTTTGCCATTTCGCTTTTGTCTTTGATCTTGATCGACATCTTGTGAAGCTTCTCGGTGATGTCGGCAACAGCCTTCTCAATACCAAGCTTCATTTGTATTGGATTGACGCCGGCGACGACTGCTTTCAAGCCTTCGTTGAAAATCGCTTCGGCCATGACAGTTGCGGTAGTTGTTCCGTCACCGGCAACGTCGCTCGTCTTGCTCGCAACTTCGCGAACCATTCGAGCACCGATGTTTTCATACACGTCTTCTAGTTCAATTTCCTTGGCAACAGTAACACCGTCTTTTGTGACGGTTGGGCTGCCGAAGCTCTTTTGAAGGATAACGTTGCGACCGCGAGGTCCGAGTGTCACCTTAACGGCGCGTGCTAGTTGGCTAACACCACGGCGAATTGCTTCGCGAGCTTCTTGATCAAAGGCAATAATTTTTGGCATAGATTAACGGGCTCCAATGAGGATGTTTCAGTTGTTTAAATGAGGGGTGAATGAGCTCGGTTTAGCCGAGAACCGCGAGAACTTCGCTTTCATTCATCAGCAGAAATTCTTCGCCATCGACGTCGATTTGTTCACCGGCGTAGCTTGTGAAAAGGACTTTATCTCCGGCTTTCACTTGAAGCGGAGCACGGGTGCCGTTGTCGAGGACACGGCCATCGCCGGTGGCGATAATAACGCCACGAGTGGGCTTATCTTTGGCCGAATCTGGAAGAAGAATCCCGCCGGCAGTGCGTTCCTCGGAAGCCTCCCGCTGAACAACCAAACGATCACCCAAAGGAACTAACTTAACCTTTGACTTGTCTTTTACTGCCGCAGCCATCAACGAACCCTCCAGTACATGGACCCAAAAAGTAAACAATTTCCGCGCCGGATACCCCTAAAAAATTGGGAGAATCTCAGCCCGAGTCGATATTCAAAAATCAGCCAGAGCAGCGTCAAAACGACACCTCTATCTGGCATTGAGGCTTAATACGCAAAACGCGTGCCGGGTTTTAAGACCATCCGTCAACGGACTTTCTGGTTTTCCTTGAAGCAAGATTCTGGCTTTGAAATCAGCGGAATAAACTGAGGCGTTTCTTGGAAAACACATGCGATTCCTTTTGCTAGAGCGGTCGGGCTACTTTTCGAATTTGAGTCCCCGGTAACGGCTTTTCGCTGGGAGGATACCAAGCAGGACAGTCGAGCCTGTCAAATTGGCAATTCGCGAGTTACCTTGGGATGAGGCGAAGACTTCCGCCGGGAGTTAGGTGGATCGCAATCCGACTCGTTGGCCCAAGCACTTGTAAGAAAAGCCACTCCCAAAACTACGGTCCACGACTGGGCTGATGAAACCTGAGCCGATGGCACTAGCTACAGGTTTCGACTTCGCCACAATTTGCCCGAGACTAGCACCCGAGACTAACGATCACGGCTCACTATGAATAATCCGGACGAACCACTTAAACGGTGGCAATCGATTTGTAGTATTCGATCGTTGCTTTGAGTCCGTCGTCAAAGGAGACTTGCGGTTCAAAGCCGAGATACTTTCGGGCTTGCGAAATGTCGGCTAAGCTTTCACGTACATCTCCCACGCGGGCCTTCTCGAAGATGGGTTCGATGGTTTTATCGAGCATCTGCGAAAGCAACTCGAGCAACCGAAGCAGTGATGTCTGGCGACCGTCTGCGACGTTAAAGGTTTTTCCACCGACATCTTTCGCTTCCGAAGCGAGCAAGTTCCCGTGCACGATGTTGTCAACATACGTAAAGTCACGCGACTGGCCGCCGTCACCGTAAATAACCGGTCGCGATTGCGAAAGGATCTTGGTAACAAACAGCGGGATCACCGCCGAGTAGGGGCTGTTGGGATCTTGCCTCGGTCCGAAGACATTGAAGTAGCGAATACCAACTGTTTCGAGTCCAAAGCTGTGCCAATAAGACTGGCAATAAAGCTCGCCTGCAAGCTTCGCGGCTGCGTAGGGGGACAATGGCATTGGCAGGTCGCTTTCACGCTTTGACGAGGTCGGTTGATCTCCATAGGCACTGCTGCTTGCTGCGTAAACAAAGCGTTGCACTTTAGCTGCCACGCTGTGCCTGAGCATATTGAGCGTTCCGGTGACACAGTTGCGATGCGTATCCATCGGCTTCTCAAGACTCAGAGGCACTGACGCTAATGCGGCTTGGTGAAAGACTCTCTCAATCCCATGTAGAGCCTTCGTCACGGCCGAATCATCGCAGATATCTCCGTTTATGAATTCAACGTCTGATGCGACTTCATCAAGATTCGCCTTATTGCCAGTACACAAGTTATCTAAGACTCGAACCGTATTCCCTGCATTCAATAGCCCGCGAACAATATGCGAACCAATAAAACCCGCACCGCCAGTAACCAAACATTTTGCCATAAAATCAATCTTTGCTGTAATTAATCTTTGCTATCAGCGACTTAGAGGCAACAGATTACGAGTGTGAGGTAGTGAAAAAGGCATTTTCCCTGAGCCGTAGGCGCTAGCCTCGGGTGCTAGCCTCGGGTGCTATCGGGCAAATTGTGGCAACGTCGAAACTCGTGGCTAGCGCCATCGGCTCAGGTTTCTTT
>JANODQ010000068.1:0-9988 GCA_031412775.1 Pirellulaceae bacterium
ATACAAACGGGCGTAACCTTTTTCTCAAGCTCCACCGCAGAGGCTGTACGTAGCAATGCGGGTGTGGCAGCAAACAATCCATACTTTGCTCATGTGTTGGGAATCGCTACTCCCGGTGGTGCGGCAACGTCATCGTTGTCACTTGGATTCCTTAATATCGGTCGCCCCAATGCCTCTGGTCAATATGACGGCTTTGGTCCTACCTCGACGACGGCTGGTCCTTTCATTGGTGCACCACCTCATACGCCCGCTGGTCTTAACTGGCTAGATCGCCCGTTTGCAAATACGTACGAAGTGATGATGGTGCCGCGGGCCAGTAGTGGTCAGCTCGGCCAGTCGTTCTCGACTCCAGGTCGACCAAGTACAATAACGGCTCCACCACCCCCGCCCGCCATTCAATTTGCAACTACAGAAGATAGATACAAAGTGAATGCGGCTCATGCTGGAGGGAATTTACCACCGGGTTTTGGACATCTCATACCCTTCTTCTCTAGTGATGAGTTAAAGCTAAATACAGCTGGCAATCCGCGTCCTGGATATTGGCAGCATACTAATTACGATCCGGCAACTGCGGACGCTCGGGGAATGGATATGCATCTAATTCTTGAACTCCTTGAGACAGAACAACCGTATGAAGACACCGATGTCTTTGTTGATCCTGCAAGAATGAATCTTGCAACTACTCTTGGATTTCAAACACTAAGTAAATACCAAACGCCATTTAATAGATTTTCAAAATTCATAGCGCCCGGCAAGATTAATCTTAATACGATTTCAGAACGAGCAGTTTGGGAATCATTAGAATGGGCGTTTGATAAACGAGCTCGTGAAGGAAATTCTAACGTGTTCAAATGGGCGGAAGTGAAAAATGATCGCCGAGGTTTTGCGATTGGTCAAGCATCGAATCAATCCAATTTCCTTGGGAATTTGTCAAACGTATTATTGCATCCATCAATTCCCACGCAATTCCGAGGTGCGTACCGAAGCCCATTCGTTTCCAACATGGACGTGGTAAACCAGCCGACAATACCTGCATCCGTACCGACATCTACGCTCAACCAATCTGCGTACGTTATGCGAGATCACCGTAGTATTGCATCTGGCGTTTTACGTCCAGTAGCGACGCCAACGGGACCCAACGGCGAGCTTAAAACCCTGGGTAACCACGCGATGATACATCAGATAGACAAAGAAAGTGTCAACGGAACACCTGGAACAGGCGTTGTCGACTCATACTTAGACTCTGAATTTCGCAGATCATCCTTTACCAACTATCAGCGAGCAATGCGTCTTCCTAATTTGACTACTAACCAATCGAACGTGTTTGCGGTTTGGGTGACGATTGGGTTGTTTGAATATGATCCAGAGGATGGAATCGGACGCGAGTATGTGGGGCCTTCGGGTGTGCCGCAGCGGTCTAAGTCGTTCTATGTGGTCGACCGATCCATACCTGTCGGATTCGCACCCGGCAAACAATACAACACCGATAAAACCATTTTGCTGAGACGTAAGGTTAGTGAATAGGGAAGTTGGCAGTAAGCCAGTTGGCAGTGTGGAGTGGAGTGGAGTAGAGCAGTGACGGAGATGTTCAAGAAAAGAGTTTGGGAACACTAATTGGCACTAATGGAACGTTTTGTTTCGGCTTGTTTCTTAATTAGTGAAGATAGTGCGGATTAGTGTTCAAAATTTAAAACTAAGTTGCGTGTGTGATTGAACTGCCTAAGCGTGTTTGGGATCGCCCGGCAGGCGAACCCTGCTAAACGGTTGAACCGGAGGTAAAAATATGGTCATTGCTGGTGTTGTTCAAAATGGAGAGATTCGAATCGATGTGCACGGACTCATTCCAGATGGAACGCAGGTTGTCGTCCGGTCTGTGGAGACTAGTACATCGGCTAGTTCAGAAAGTTTCAACATCGAACGATCTAAGGCTGAATTGCGACAGGTGATGGAACTACCCTCAAGTAGCCCCGATGATGGATTCTGTTCGAGTGATCATGATCGAATACTTTATGGTGATGGCCGATGATACTCGTAGACACGGCTGTTTGGTTTTCACTGTTGGTACAGAAGGATTCCAGGCACGCTGAAGTTTCAAAATGGTTTGATGGCCTCTCCGAGCAAATATTAACGACTGACTACATAATCGATGAGACGCTTACTCTACTCCTTATGCGAAAAGAGGTTTTGAAAGCGATCGAGTTTGGAAAACTGATTTTTCATGCGGATATCGCGATGGTTCATTTCATTTCTCAAGACCAGATTTACACGAGTTGGATATTGTTTCAGCAAATGTGCAAAACGGGATTGAGCTTTACCGACTGCACGACACACACCATTGCAACTGAGATGGCTGTTAAGAAGATCGCGACGTTTGACAGTCATTTTTTGTCGACTGGAAGATTTGAGATTGTCCCATAGGGAGTGCGAACTGATAGCGAAGATTGGTTTAGGTTCCGTAAGTTTGGATTGAAAGTTTGATGGGATCGCCCGGGAGGCGAAGACGACTGAAAATTTATTCGCGGTCATTCGCGCTATTCGCGGGCAGTAAATCAAATGCGTTTGCCCGCGGATGATGCGGATCAACGCGGATGTTCGAGAGACGAGTTTGGGAACACTAATGAACACTCATTGGCACTAATGAAATGTTCTAGTGACAGGATCGGTTTGGAACCAGGCATCTTATCCGCGTTCATTCGCGCTATTCGCGGGCAATGAATGAAGTCATTTGCCCGCGGATCCCCGCGGATGATTGTTTTATTGGTTGTGAAGTGACGGGATCGCCCGGCAGGCGAACCCTACTAGGATTTATTCGCGTTCATTCGCGCGATTCGCGGGTAATGAATGAAGTCATTTGCCACGCGGATCCCCGCGGATGATTGTTGTATTGGTTATGAAGTGATGGGATCGCCCGGCAGGCGAACCCTACTAGGATTGTGAAATTTTTGTTAAGAAATTGAGTTGAAAACTTTGCTTTGTGGCATGATCGCCCAGTAGAATAGAGTCAGCGGGGATGGATCGCTCCCTTATCTGCCTCGGTCGGGTCTCTTTTCTGTTTTAATCGTCCTCCTACACGGCCAGTTTTCGATCGGCGATTCAGTCGCGAAACTGGGAAAGTTCAAAAATCATGAAACGTTCGTTCGCGTCGAAGTTTGTCGGTGTGAAGTTTGTCGGTGTGAAGTCTGGCGGCTTCACGCTGGTTGAATTGCTGGTTGTTATCGCCATCATCGGTGTGTTAGCGGGGCTGCTTCTACCGGCTGTCCAACAAGCTCGTGAAGCTGGTCGCCGTATGTCCTGCGGAAACAACATCCGGCAGTTGATGTTGGCAGCGGAAATGTTTTCAGGGACTTATAAGAAGTTGCCAGCTGGGGTGCATCCACTGGTTTCAGGAACGGTTTTAGGAGAGAACTCTCCGATGGTCCAAGTCTCGGGCATTACGTTAATGCTACCTTACCTTGAGCAAGGAACCATCTACAGTAATTACAACCTAAAGAGAGATTGGTTTGACGGAACACCTCTAGGCGGCACTACTCTAGTCAACAGACCTACGAATCCTCTCACTAACGACAACAATTATAACCTTGCAACGACAAAACTATCGTTGTTAAATTGCCCCTCTTCTATTGACCCGAATCGTCGTGATGGTAATCCACAGAATCTTCAGTATGTTGCGGGAAATGCCTCGGGCCCAGATACATCTGCCGCGCCGACAAACAATACGTTGGGTTGGGAAGAGCAGTTTGCAATAACTGACTATTCAGCTGTACTAGGTGTAAATCCTCGTTTGGGTCCTGGGAATCTTGGCGTCGTTGATAATGTGGGGCATGGAGCGTTGACACAGGCGACAACTGCGCGTGCTGCAGACGTTCGTGACGGACTGTCGAACACCATTTTCTTCGCTGAATCCGCTGGCAGGCCATTTGTTTACTACAAGAATCGGCGATTTGCGACTGGAATTCCAATCAACAAAACTAGCGGAGGTGCATGGGCAAATCCAGCTAGTGATTTTTGGATCGATGGAACATCACTAACACCGGCAACTAATGGCAATTGGGTTGCCAACTTTGCTGGTGAAAATTCATCGACACCTAGCTGTGCGATTAATTGCGCTAATGGAGAAGATGTTGGCAACGGCAACTATCCTTATACAGCTGCAGCTTCAAGCACCATTGGCGCTCCGTTAATTCGAATTCCAGCAACGCCTACGTTGTTGAATTCTAAAAATCGCGGAACACACATGGCACCTGGCACAGTAGGAACCGGTGAAGTTTATTCCTTCCATACCGGTGGAGCGAACATGGTCTTCGGAGATAACTCTGTCAAGTTTGTAAGTGAGCAAATTGACATTCGCGAATTTGCGAAGCTCGTCACCCGCGACGGCGGTGAGACGGCCGACCTACCAGAATAACCCTTTGGAGTGCTGTAGCTTGCTGCAGCTTTCGGGGTAGCGATGTTGTGAAAGGAAAATGCTTCGCGTGACAACTAGATCGTTTGCTTAGCGAAGACATTTAAGATTGACTGCCGATAGATAAGTCTTAAAGCTGTGACTAGTCACAGCAGTCCAAAGTACAGCAATCCAAAGTACAGCACTCCAAATGTTAGGGTTGGAGATATCGTTTTAGTTGGCGGTGATAGTGGTCTTCGCGGGGGGCTAAGTGTTGACATTGTCGGGCTATCTCGATTGCTCGAGAACGATTGCCCAATCGGAATTCTACTTCTCCTAGCGTATCGAGATACATGTGATCGTCAGCTAGAATTTCTGTAACGCGGGTACTGAGTTGTTTGGCGCGTTCTAACCGGTAATCCAAGTTGGCGTAGAGCCATGCGACGTTGTTTCCGACGAGCGTATCATCAGGGAAAAGCTTTAAATGTTTTTCGAGTGGATCTGCGTAGAGTCTTATCCACGATTCGACTTTTTCCGGCTCGAATTTCAAGCGTGCTACCGGGATCAATTCGAGTAGCGTTTCAATTTGGTCCGGGTTTGCTCGCCAGCATTTTTCAACTGCTTCATTAGCTAACTTCCAGTCCCCCGAATCGATTGCCAATCGCGCTTCTAATCGATAGAGTCGCTCGATTATGAACAGGCAGTAGTGAAAATCAGGGACGCGAATTGGATAGGCATTTAATCGGCTCCACAAATGCAATCGACCAGCATGAAGACCGTCTTTGAGCGTTTGAAGCATTTCGGCTTCATTCAACTTGGGTTGTTCACGATCTTGATCGATGATTCGCTGTTGAGCATAAAACCATTGCGAGGAAAGAAACCAATAGTTTGGATGAGCGATCGACATGGAAAGGCTGGTCGCTTTGGAGACACTTGCATAATCCGAATAAAGTTTCGATTGATCCAGTCGTTGTTGAACTCCGTACATGATTTCAGGAGTAAGTGGGATGGTCTTGGCAAGTTGATCGAGATCCGTTGCGAGCTCGCGATTCCCAAGTCTTCGAATGCAATCCGCGCGATAGATCATCGATCCAACATCCGGTTCGACTTTGTGAAGGATTGCGGTAACTGCTTGGAGGCGTAAGGGATCTTTTTTCGCTTCGTAAATCTCCTGAAGGATTTGTAGGTAATCGACTAAGCCATTGGTACGAAGCTCTTCGCGTGTGTACTGGAACTTGGGTTCGTACATTGATGGGAGCGCGGCGAGTGATCGTGTAGTTTTTTCGACAATCGCGATTGGCAAGAGAGCTTCGATCCACTGTTGGGCGAGGTCATAACGCGAATGCTCGATAGCCAATCGAGCGAGCTGATATGGAAGTTCTGATTCGCCAAGCTCACGTTTCGACGTGGGTAGAATTTTGGATGCAATCCGAGCAAAGCCATTGACATCCCAACGACCGCTCCAGTCTTCGGGTGCGAGGCCCCAAGCAAAGCGTTCGAGGTCTTTGGAAGCTTGGATTCGATTCCCATTTCTTTCTGACGAAAAGGCCATCAACACTTCCCAAACGATCGGTGTCAAGTTTGGAAAGGAGCTTGTGGGATACAGTTCGTCAAGCACGGCCTGTTGAAGTTCTTCCGACACGCTGTCTTCCACTAACGTTTGAAACTGCTTCAGAGCGAGCGGGCGGCGGTGATGAAGCAACCAAGTGCGAATGACCACTTTCCAGCGTGAGCGTTGATCATCATCGGATGTGTCGTGTCGGCTGAGGTTTGCATCAGACTTCGCGGACTCGCTATGCGAATTAGGATCAGTGGCCCAAAGGATCACAGCATCATCGACTAGTCGGGCGTGGTCTGGTTTGCCGATTCGCGCCAAGAGCGATCCGACTTCGGCAAGTTTCTTGGTTCTGGAGATATCTTCTTCGGAGTTGCGCACCTCTTTGGCTAGCTCCGTATTCAACCATGCCTCCACGGCTTGCAGTTCGATCGGTTCATTCGATGCGGAATCCTCAGCGTTTTCTGAAACTTTCATTCCGAGGACACGAAATGCGGGGATGATTTTTTCTTGAACCCAATAGGTTGCAAAGGCTTCATCGGGCATCCGCTTTTCGAGGATCGCAATCGCTTCATTTGGTCGACCGCCGACTGCCAAGGCCAAGGTAATTCCTTCGACGTCTGTGAGTTCTAAACCGGGATCTCCAATAGCATTCAAGAGTTGGTCAGAGATCTCATCGCGACCGCTCCACTGTGCAAGCAACGCTTCCTTCGCGCGTTCGATTGCTTGGATGCCTCCCGAGATCGATCGCGGCTTGAGCTTTAAATTTTCCGAGTTCGTTGCGAGTCCCAAACGCGTTGCGAAAGTCGGAACGAGATCCCATCGAGCGGCTCGAAGTGCGATGTCTTCGGCAGCAGCGAATTGCTGGTGTTGAATGGCTTGGGAAATAGCTTCTTCTGCTTGCGAGTGGACCTCCAGCTCAAGCAGCTTTTCTTTGGGAACAGAGTTGCGTTGTTGGAGTGTCGGAAGCTCGCCGGCTTTGGGTTGCGCGGGAACTGAATCGGCTGCATAGATTGGAGCGCTGGCAAGTTCGTCGAAGCCGTGTGACTTCCATTGAAGTCTCGCAGCCGCGGCAGCGTTGGGTTCCCAAAGTTGGTCGACCAAGGCGGGAATCAATTCGTACTTGGAATCGTCCCATGCAAGTGTTAGGAGCTCGATTCGTAGTGATGACAATTCTTCGGGTTCGCTATAAATGCGCTGTCGATCGTCGGGCGAAAGCATCGAAAGGAGAGCCATCAGGTCGCTCCATCGACTTTCTCGTGCGAGTCGAACAACTGTCTGAAGATCGCCGCTTCGCATACGAGCCAAGTTGTCGATCATTTGAGCGGCCGTCTCCGGCGAAGCATCCATACGTTGCAACAGCTTCAACCAGTTCCGGAGAGCGATCTCGGATGGACCACGCGGAGGCGATTGCTCGAAGATTCGATCGAGATCTTGCGATGGCAGTTTCCAGAGCTCTTGAAAGGCTTGCTTGCGTTGACTGAATTGAGAAGACGAAAGATCGGCTAGCAAGTCGCTCAAGGATCTTTCTTGAGGAGTCGCCTGGTTTTTTTCTTGAGTGTTTGCATTTTCTTGAGCTGCAGAGCTTTCGAGAGCACTCGCGAGCGGGCTCCACGGAAGGCACAGCATAAAGGCAAAGGCCAAGCGGCGAATTCGAAAATCCATTTCTGTTTTGGCGACTGCTGATTGACCGGGCGACATGTTATAATCCAGGTGCAGGCATTTCATTTTTAACGAGGATAAAGCAGAATGTTGTTCAACAGACGCGAGAGTAGCTTTATAAGTATAGGCGGTCGTCGATCAGCCGCGGTGATTTTTAGCACTTTCGTTCTCGCTCTTTTCGCTTGGTGGGATGTCTCCGCGAGAGCCGAATCGGAGTCCTTGCATTGGCGTGGTCCAAGTGCGAACGGAAATATTGGCAATGGAGTATTTCCTACGAAATGGTCTGAAGCGAGCGTGCTTTGGAAAGTTGACTTAAACGGCCGAGGCGGATCGACACCGATTGTTGTTGCGAACCAAATTGTTTTGACTGCTGGTATTGAAGGCAAAAACAACTTACTCTCTTTCGACCTCTCAGGGAAAGAGCTTTGGAAAACTGCCTTGGGTGAGGAGCGTCCTGGCAAGCACAAGAAGGCCTCAGGAAGCAATTCTTCGCCAATCTCCGATGGACAGCATGTTTATGCTTACTTCAAAAGCGGTGACTTGGCGTGTTGCGATTTGAAGGGCAAAATAATTTGGCAACGAAACATCCAAACCGATTTGGGTGAAGATACTCTTTGGTGGGATCTGGGGACATCGCCTATTTTGACAGATGATTGTGTCGTGGTCGCTGTCATGCAGACTGGTCCAAGTTTTTTGGTTGCCTTCGATAAGAAAACGGGCGAGCAAAAATGGCTGACCAAGCGAGAGATGGATGTGAATTCTGAATCGAACCAGGCGTATACGACTCCCGTGATCGCCGACACCAAAGAAGGCAAGATCCTGCTGACGCTCGGAGCGGATTATGTGACGGCTCATTTGGCAAGCAACGGAAAATATCTTTGGAAGGTTGGCAGCTTTAATCCGACTAATCATCAGTATTTCCGCAGCATCGCTTCGCCCGTCGTCGTGGGAGAGATGGTTATTTGTCCTTACGCTCGTGGTGCGAATTTAAGTGGCGTGCTGTACGGTTCGGGAATCGCTGATGAAGCTCGATTGGCTTGGCAAAGAACGGACATCGGCTCTGATGTTCCAACGCCGGTTTGTGCGGGGGAGCGTGCCTACATTTGTGGGGATAAAGGGGAAATCACCTGCATTGAAGCGAGCTCTGGAAAAACCCTTTGGACACATTCGCTTCCCAAAAACCGAAACGCCTTCAGTGCCTCGCCCGTCCTGGCCGGTGGCAACCTGTACTGCCTTCGAGAGGACGGTTTGACTTTTGTCATTCGAGACGCAGATCAGTTTGAGCTGGTTTCCGAGAATCAACTGGATACCAATACGGTGTCGACGCCAGTGGCCATTGACGGAAAAATCTTGATTCGCTCGTTCGATTCCCTGTATTGCATCGCGAATCCCTAGGATTTCGAAGGGTTGACAGGACTGTTTCTACCAGCCAATCTATGAAGCAGGTGGAAGGTTACGAAGGATTGGCGACCCCACGAATAAAACTGAATTCAGAGTCCGGTCTTCCGAGGGCGGACTTTCGGGCTCTGGGTGTCAATCGATTCACTACAGTCTTGAAGAGGAAAACCTTGCCAAATTCCCTTTTGGAAGATCAAACAAACACTTGCAAGTTGCTTCTCGAGCCGCTGATGGACAACATTCCGTCACCGAACTCGGACCGTGTGCGCGAGCAAGATTGGTACGAGCAAGCCCTACAAACTGAAGCTCCTACCCGAGCTCCTCGCGCCTCCTGGAGCGAAGATGACGACGAAGATGTTGTCGACGACGTTGAAACTGAAGATGAAGTAGAAACAGATCCGTTTGACGACTTCGACGAAGAAGATTTTGACGATGACTTCGACGACGATTTCGAAGAAGAATTGGAAGACGAATACGAAATCGAACCAGCCGACGATGGTGCAGTAGTCGAATCGTTCGAGGAAGTTCAAGACAACGAAGAAGACGAGGAAGAGGATATCGATTAGGGCCTCCTCGTTTTCGAATTCACAGCTCGCCTTAACTCGGCATAATCGATCATCGCCCTGCATCCATTCTCACAACCCCCTCTCAAAACCTACGGGCGAGATGCCTGTGCCACAGCGAATCTGATAAACACGAAAGTAGTAAGAGCCAGTGACTGGGTTTCAAGCCGTTGGAACGAACGCAAAGTTTCCTGAACTTGAAGAAGCCATTCTTCAATTCTGGAAAGACAACCATATCTACAAGCAATCGTTGGAGCTGCGTAAAGATGGCCCTTCGTTTGTCTTCTACGAAGGCCCACCCACCGCAAACGGTCTTCCGCATCCTGGGCATTGCTTAACACGCGCAATTAAAGATGTTTTCCCGCGCTACAAAACCATGCGAGGCTATCGCTGTCTTCGCAAAGCCGGCTGGGATACGCACGGTCTGCC
>JANODQ010000069.1:0-2694 GCA_031412775.1 Pirellulaceae bacterium
TGGTGAGGGTAGCTAATAGCCGAGCATTATCCCGTTGATGTAAACCAATACTGGGTTCGTCTAACACGTACAAAACTCCAGTCAGACCCGAACCAATCTGGGTGGCTAAACGAATGCGCTGTGCCTCTCCACCCGATAAGCTCATTGTAGGACGATCTAAAGTGAGGTAATCTAAGCCCACATCTAATAAGAATTGTAATCGCGCTTTAATTTCTTTTAAGACCAAAGCGGCAATTTGATAAGTACGTTCAGAAAGCTGGAGATTTTCTAACTGGTGCAGACAAGTAGCGATCGCCACCGAAGTAAAATCTGTAATTCTATACCCGCCAATTCGCACTGCCAAAGACTCAGGTTTCAGTCGTGTCCCACCACAGTGTTCACAGGGTAGCTCGACTAAGAATTGTTCTAGTTTGTGTTGATGCGTCTCCGATGCAGCTTCGCCATACTGTTGCTCTAGCATCGCGATAATGCCTTCAAAGCGTTTGTAATAACCTTGATTAGGATTGCCAAATCGCGAGTCTGCCTTAATAAAAATCTTCTCTGTACTACCGTATAGCACTACATCGCGTTGATATTCAGTCAAGCTTTCCCAAGGCGTACCAATATCAAAATCGCAAGATTCACTGACGCTGACTAAAAGTGATAGATAGTAGGTATGGTTTTTATCTGCCCATGGCGCGATCGCTGCATATACAGGCAATTTGGGATCGGGAACGATCAAATCAGCCGAGAAAGTTTTGGTACTGCCTAACCCATGACAGTGCGGACAAGCACCATAGGGAGAATTAAAGGAAAACATGCGAGGCGATAGATCTTCCATCACAGCGCCGTGTTCTGGACAAGCAAAGTTTTCGGAAAAAGTTAGGATTGAACCCCGATCTTTAGGTGAGTTGCGATCGTCTTCAACGGATGGCTCGGCATTTAAAATTTCGACCATGGCCACACCGTTGGCGCGTTTTAAGCAGGTTGCTAAAGAGTCAGTTAATCTTTCCTGTAAGTCATCTTTGCGAATTAGGCGATCAACTACAATTTCCAAATCATGAGTCTTATTTTTAGAAAGTTCAATGTTATCACTGAGTTCTCTCACCTCACTGTCAATGCGAACTCTAGCAAAGCCTTCAGTGGCTAACTCGGACAATAATTTTTGATGAGTTCCTTTTTTGCCACGGATAACTGGAGCTAAGAGTTGAAAGCGAGTGCGATCAGGCAGAGCCATAATGCGGTCAACCATTTGATCGATAGTCTGAGGGGCAATATTGCGATCGCATAGATAGCAATGAGGCTCGCCTGCCCGTCCAAATAGCAGCCTTAAATAATCATAAATTTCTGTAACTGTACCTACAGTAGAGCGGGGGTTATGAGAAGTTGATTTTTGGTCAATGGAAATTGCTGGACTCAAGCCTTCAATATAATCAACGTCAGGTTTTTCTACTTGTCCTAAAAACTGACGAGCGTAAGCACTCAAAGATTCTACGTACCGTCTTTGTCCTTCTGCAAAAATCGTATCAAATGCTAAAGACGATTTTCCTGAACCAGAAACACCACTAAACACCACTAGATGATCCCGTGGTATAGTAAGGTCAATATTTTTCAGGTTATGCTGTCTAGCTCCCCGAATGTGGATATGAGTATGATCTGGCATCTTGATCAATATTATATACTTATGTAAAGGCAAATGTTCTTAAGCCTAGTCCATCCAAAAGTATTTCTAGTTAGTAATAATCGATGCACTTTAAGCAAGCTGCTTTACTTCTAACAAATAGTCTCTTTATGGTTGAGCGCAAAAGTAGCAAAATATCACGACAAGTGATTTGAAAGAATTAGAACTAGTTAACCTTGTAGCGTGGGGGAAAGATATGTGTTGGTTTAGGCAAGCAGGTGTATAGGCTATTGTTGTTATCCGATTTTTGTTTAGAGCTTTCAGAACTACTAACTTGAGAATATTACTTCTGCTTTAGAGCAGATTAATTTTACTACCTTAGATATTTTGACGGCTTAGTAGGGCTTGTAAATGATGGATTCGATTAGTACAGACGCATGCACGACAAACTTATCCTTTTAGTGGAAGATAACCCGGCAGAAGAAGCTCTAACTTTACGCGCTCTCAGAAAGAATGATATTGATTGCGAGATAGCTATAGCGCGCGATGGGGTGGAAGCTTTAGACTATATTTTTGGTACTGGTGTGTATGCCGAACGTGGCACAATTATTTTGCCTCATTTAACTTTGCTTGATCTCCAACTACCCAAATTCGGCGGGATAGAAGTAATTAAGTGTTTACGAGCTGATGAACGCACAAAAGTTATGCCGATTGTAGTACTTACAACTTCGAGTGAAGAACAAGATGTTGTAACTAGTTACAGTTGTGGAGCTAATAGCTATGTGAGAAAACCTGTTAACTTTGGGCAATTTGTAGAAATACTCTATCAAGTTGGCAAATATTGGCTAGTTTTAAATGAGCACCCTCCTAAATTAACTTAAAGTTGCTAAGATGCTTACTCCCTTAAATATTCTGATTGTAGAAGATGTAGAAGCCGATGCTTTTTTGCTGTTACGCGAACTAAAGCGTGGTGGCTACGATCCAACTTCTACTATAGTTGATACCGCCGAAGAGATGAAACAAGCTTTAGAGCGGCAAACTTGGGACATGGTGATTTGTGATTATTCGATGCCCAGCTTTAACGCTTTGAATGC
>JANODQ010000070.1:0-7601 GCA_031412775.1 Pirellulaceae bacterium
CATTGGCGATCAATTAGAACGCGGAGATTTCGACGATGACCATCGACAAGAGCCTGAAGGTCAAGACAGGCATGATCAAGGTTCGCAACGTGCTGAAGCGCGGCGAGCGGCTGGAAAAACTCAAGGAAGCCGAGAAGTTCAATCCCGGCACATCGCCCCTCGGCCTACCGAAAGTGCGGGTCTCGAAGCTGTCGATGAAGAAAAAGAAGAAGGTCAAGAAGGAAGACGAAGCTGATGATAAGAAGAAGAAGAAGAAGTAGGACGTCTATCCTCGCCTTCGTTAGCTTCTCAAACATGTTGATCCTACTACGACGTTGAATCTCCGCTTAGATTCTCGTTGTCGCTGGCCGAAATTTCTGATCGAAACTTGCGTGCATCGCGCACGGCGTCGTATGAGATCGCGGCTTATTAAAGTTTGTGGATTGTGCGAATTTCGGCTGAGTTTCCAGCTTCTTGTTGGATGATCGGCGTCTATCGCTGCATGAATTTCGACATTGCTGAATTTGCAAGCGTCCAGAAATCGGTGAGTAAAGCAGTAAAGGCTGAACCCACCAAATGTCTTACGTCATCGGTTACGAGCGAAAGTGACAATTTTTGCTTCAAGCCAAGATCTAGGTTCGGGCATCCATCTCAAATCCGGCAGCAACACAATTAGGGTGTCTTCACGTCGTTCCGTTGCTATACTTGTTCGAGGTTTGATAGAGTGTGGTGTCCTATCTTTGGTGATTTTATTCCTGAATGGCGATCCGTACCGTGGCATCAACTGACCGAAAAAACAAATCACAACTTTTGACAGTCGAATCCGCTCGTGAGCTTCTTAGGAACGCGTCGCTGAGGAGTACACCCTCTAGGCTGGCAGTCTTGGAATACTTGAGTGCTCAGGAAAGGCCCATAAGCCACGCGGAAATCTCAGAGAAATTAGTCCCGATGGGCTTCGATAAATCGACCCTTTTTCGCGTTCTGACTGAGCTAGCCGAGTCGGATTTGCTCTCTCGGATCGATGCCGGCGACCATGCTTGGAGGTTTGAGATTAAGGGAGCGGGCGGTCATTCGCCTGGCGATCACCCCCACTTTATGTGCAACGATTGCGGGAAAGTCGAATGCATGCCTGATGTGCAGTTTTCGCTAAAGACAAAGGGTAAAGCTTCTGCAAAACCAAGGCAAATTGAATCGGTGTTTCTCAAAGGGACGTGCGGCGACTGCGGAGCATAGTGCGTCACGTTACCGCTGCGACAGCCGGTGCTTTTGGGATAATCGAACTTATCCTTGAACTTTACGAAGTTCTCTAACAGTAGATGCTGGATTCTGTGTCGTCTGTCGATTAGTCTTAAAGAAATCCTGTTTCTCTCATTTCGCATCATTCGAAGAATTCCTGTTTATGGCCACTTACGTATCCTTGGACGAAGCAGCCAAGTTGCTAAACATAACCCCCGAAACCTTAGTGGAACTGAGGTCTCGCGGTGAGATTTTTGGTTTCCGGGACGGTTCAAGCTGGAAGTTTAAAGCAGATGAAATCGAACGCGTTCTCCAAGAGCGTAGCGGTGACGTTCTGGACGAAGATGCCGGCGGATCATCGATTCTTCTGTCGGAGCGGTCCGGTTTAAGCGGACTCTCAGGAAAAAGTGGCGCAGTGTTGAGCGGCACAAATTCTGGTAAAAGCGACTTGTCCCTTGAGCCATCCGACGATGACAGCGGAGCTTTGCAGCTAGGAAGTGACGTCACGCTTGTGCCAGATCCAAGCAGCGGAAGCGGTGTCAGGCTGGTCAATCGAGCTTCTCAGACTCCGCCACTTGGAGGATTTTCTGAAGACGACGACGAACTTATTGGGCTGGCGGACGACGATAGCGGCGAAATGGAAATCGATGCGAGCTCTCTATCACTCGGCCCAGGAAGTGATCTCGAACTGTCCGTTGAACCAACAAAGAATTCTTCTGGAAGCAAGAAACAATCTCCATCACGCGACGATTCGGACGTTTTGGCGGGTTCAGATCTTCGACTTCAGGCATCTGATCTCGGAGGAACACCTGACTTAGTTCGCAGTGATGATAGCGATAGTGCAATCGAGCTCGATGGTGGGCTAGAGTTTTCCAATCAGGACGACGACCTGGTATTAGGCAGCAGTAGCGACCTTGGTTTGTCGGCAGATTCGGGTATCAACTTGATGAGCCCCTCTGACAGTGGACTTTCGCTGGAAGACGAACCGCTAGATCTCGCAGGAACTGGCATTTCGGGCCTCGACTTGGGTGGCGAAGCCTCCGGAAGCGATGTCGGGGGCAGTGATCCTAAGAGCGGCGTTGGGTCCGGTATCAGCGGAATTGACTTCGCGGCGGCCGAAGACTTTCAACTGTCGCCCTCTGGCGGAATCGAGGTAGAAGAAGACAGCGGATCGCAAGTTATAGAAATCGAAGACTCCACCGACATGGTCGATCCGCTTTCGGGCGATCGTTCGTCGGATCCTTTTGGAGATTCAGAAGCCGCCGGTGATGGAGGTGGGTACACAGATGGTGATGGCGATGCGTTTGGAGTCTCGACCGGCGGGGCTGTTGGAGCGGCATCCGGTGCGTATCGCGGTCTTCCAGAAGTTCCTCTTGCAGGCTGGCAAGTCGCGACACTCCTATGCATTGTCATCTTCATGGGAATGTCTGGAATACTCATCACCGACATTGTTCGAAATATGTGGTCCTGGAATGGAGAATCTAACATCAGCGTTTCTAGCTGGTTTACAAAGATGATAGTAGATTCTTTTGGTATGCAAGGTTAGTGACTCGATTAAGGCATCCAAGTAGCTCGGCGTGAAGCGGGGCAGAAGATGCGACAGTGAGATCGCCCAAATCCAGAACAAACGGACTTCCATTCATGCGTGTCAGCTTGCAACCCGCTTCCTCGGCGATGAGTATGCCGGCTGCCACGTCCCAAGATCGCACTTTGCCAGCCCAGTAGCCATCCAAGCGGCCACACGCGACATAGCACAGATTGAGAGCAGCAGACCCGAGTCGTCGAAGGCTTTGTGCTTCAACAAGCACTTCGATGAACTGTTCGATTTCGACGCAGCCTCGCTGGACATTAGGTGGGAAGCTGGCAGCGATAAGTGCTCTATCGATCTGCTCACAACTACTGCAATGAATTGGCTGATCGTTCAGGCGAGCCCCCTCGCCAATAACCGCAGAGAATAGTTCGTCGGCCATTGGATCATACACGACGCCGGCATAAGAAATCCCGTCTCGGACTAGTGCGATGGATACCGCAAAATTGGGGAACCGATGCACATAATTCGCTGTCCCGTCAATTGGATCTACCACCCAACACCAGCAATCAGGAGGAACGATGCTTGATACGATTTCGGGGCTCTTTTCGGCAGATTCGATTCCCGTCGGCGGCTGGGGTGATGATAAGGGCATTTTCCCTGAGCCGTAGCCGCTAGCCTCGGGTGCTATCTGGCAAACCGTGGCTACGTCGAAACCCGTGGCTAGCGCCATCGGCTCAGGTTTCATCGGCTCAGGTTTCATCGGCCCCGTCGGTGCCCCGCCCTCTTCACCTACAAATTGATGGTGCGGAAAACGAGCAAGTATAACTTCGAAGATGATCGCTTGAGCCGCTATATCCGCGTCTGTTACAAGGTCCTTTGAAGACTTCTCGTAGACCTCCGCCGAGTAAAGCATATCGACGATCTTTTTTCCCGCAGCTCGCGACGCAGCAATTGCTACTTCTAAGCATTCTGCGAGAGACAAACCATCCGGAAGATTTTGCGGGTCGCTCATTTTTGAAAGCCACATTTCAGTATCGAGTCAATCGCGACTCAAGATAAATCGAGATCGAATGAAGTGTAGCACAATTCAATATCGTTTTGACGACCCGAAGCGTCACGACCTCCCAATCGCATGTGCCTGCAACTATCGATGCAGAGTATCACTTTCAATTGTATTGGCGACAAGCTCCGAACCGTTAGCACCGGAGACTTGCTGCAAATAAAGCAGTGCTTGGGCTCGGAATGTTTCGTATGTGGACGCATCTTTGAAAAGGAAGATATGACCGCCACTCTCACATCCAAATTCTCGGCGTCCAGGCTCCAGTTTGCCCGTCTCGCAGAAGTTTACGATGTCGTAGCCGCTGAGTATCGGACTGTAGAAGTCTGGTTGTGCAAGAAACATTTGGCGTGCTTCTTCGCTCACGCAATGATAGATTCTGCCGCGATGCTTGATTGCGAACTGCGGACTCCCTAGGGCCCACGCACTTTGGGTGCGAAGCGTAACGGCACAGCAACCATCCATCGCAGGAGTTGTGTCCTCGCTGATGACACCTCCCAGTCGAACGCTCGCTTGCGCGTATCGGTTTTGACTCGTCTCGCGAGCGAAGCCTACTATTTGTGCTTGGACGAAATCTACACTTGGCTCAACGCCCGAGTTGCACTGCATCGAAGATGATCCGTCACGCCGAAGAACTGGAGCACAATAAGGATTAGATTCTGTCCGGGAGCTTGTTGCGGGAGTTGTAAATGTCGCGCTCTTAGTTACTACGGATCGACCATTGATGGAATTGTTTGACAGGGATAATTGTGCGTCGTTATTCAAAGAAGCTATCGCGGTTTTCGGTGCGTATGCTCTCTGATTGTGATCGGTCGCTGAACTTATCGCTACGACAGGGCTTGCGTTGGCAGGTGCTCCAGGAAAAGCAAGGCTGCTTGGTTGACCGCTGGCGAGTGCGTTTTGGGATGCAATACGCTCGGTGATCCAGCCGCGATTGACCGAGCTGACTCGATTGACAAGCTCGCAGTACTTCAGCGGATCTTGCGGGCTAACGGATCTTCCAATTTCGTCACCGTTTGGATGGAGGTAGACGTCCGTTGGCCAGCGAGTTACTTCATACCGATCGGCTACGCTTCTTTGATTATCAACATTGATCTTTAGCGGTATGGTCTGCTCCGATAGAGCTGCAACTACTTTTTCGTCTTTAAAGGCTCGCGTATCGAGCATTTTGCAAGGCGGACAGTTGTTGCTATAAAAATGAAGCAGGATTGGCTTACCAGAAAGTGCTGATTGCTGGAAAGCAGCTCCCAAATTATCGTCCCATGGGATCGAGGGTGCGGCGATAATTCGCGTGCCCGAGTTAGCGCACACAAGAACAGCAACCAATAGGAATCGAATTGCTAAGTTAGTCATGCCGAAACTCAAGCTTGAAAGCGGTCGAAGGTACACTACGAAACGACATCGACCGCTGACAAACTGGAACTTAACCGGATTTTATCGATTGAAGCGGTTATCTTGATAAAACGACCGCGACTAGCTACAATTCTGCGTATTAGACTTGACACACACCATCGGATTGGTGAACATTACAGTACCAGCAAGTTCTATGTTGTGGATTCCGAAGAGATGACCATTGTCATTAAACTCGATTTGGATCCGAAAATTTTCCCGCGTCACCGATGATTTCGAGCTGCGGAGAATAACTGTCGCATTTGATTGTTGACAGTTGTGGGTAATTCAGTCCGGCAACCCTGAGGTTGACTTTGATCGCTTGATTTTAGTTCGCCCTGATATCGGATTGATTTTTTACATTTATGCATTTTGGTCTGCACCCAAACCCGCACGGATTGTTCGGTTGTTTAGGTGTTTTTTGTTTGCTCGCTAGGTTTTTTATTCCAATGTTTCGGCAATTGCCGGCACGGTGAACGCGAGCTTGATTGTTCGATCAAGCTTGTAGGGATTCAACACGACGAGCTATAGGTCCTGGTCTCGGATTTTCTCAATGCCCAAGAAGAAGCGTTATCGTTCTCGTTATCCCGGTGGTTCTGATGATTCGTCGGGTGGCTCTGGCGGTGGAGGAGGTAACGGCGGAGGCCGGCCGCGATCAAACCGATCTCGGACGGGTGGATTCCGTCGCCCACAAGGCGGTGGTGCTCGACCGGGCGCAACCGGCGGAGCAGCAACCGAGGACCCTCCTGGCGAAGGTGCCGTGGGAGATGCAACCGTCGGTGAGGAAGAGGTCACCAAGGAGTTCGTAGGGATGCTGGAAATGCATCCCAATGGATACGGATTCTTGCGCAGTTCATCTAATAATTATTCCCGCGAACGAACCGATCCTTTTGTTCCCGGAACAATGATAGAAAAGTTTGGTCTTCGACAAGGGTTAGTCGTTCGTGCCAACATGGTACACGCGCGGCGACAACAAGGTCCAAGAATCAAAGAGATTCTTGATGTCGAAGGCATGCCACCTGAGGAGTATATTAACGTCAAGAGCTTCGATACGTTAACCGCCGTTAACCCAGATCGTTGGCTGAAACTTGAGGTCGGGCAACAACCCCTTACCAATCGCGTAATCGACTTGCTCGCCCCGCTGGGTCGCGGGCAACGAGCCCTCATTGTCGCTCCGCCTAGGACTGGAAAGACGATAATGCTCCAGAATATTAGTCGGGGAATCGCAGAAAATTATCCGGACCTCAAGCTCATCGTTTTGCTTATCGATGAGCGTCCTGAAGAAGTAACCGACATGCGGCGGAGCGTCACTAATGGTGAAGTTATCGCCAGCTCACTAGATGAAGATGTCGACTCTCACGTACGCCTGAGCCAGCTTGTGATTGATCGTTGCAAGCGTTTAGCCGAAATGGGCCAGGACGTGTTCTTGTTACTTGATTCGATCACTCGACTTGCTCGCGCATTTAATAAGTGGGTCGGTAACAGCGGTCCAACGATGTCGGGAGGTGTGAACATCAAAGCCATGGACATCCCGAAAAAACTTTTTGCGACAGCTAGGTCGTTTGCAGAAGGTGGATCTTTGACGATCGTCGGCACAGCCCTTATTGATACTGGCTCTCGGATGGACGAACTGATCTTTCAGGAGTTTAAGGGAACAGGCAACATGGAACTGGTACTCGATCGAAAACTATCGGATCGACGCGTTTGGCCTGCAATCGATATCACTCAATCTGGTACACGTCGAGAAGAATTGCTTCACGATCCGGAAACATTGCACGCTGTAACCATGATCCGTCGAACACTCAACTCGATGCATCCAGTCGAAGCAATGGAACAGCTTACAACCCAACTCGCGAAGTTTAAGAGCAATTTCGAATTCCTGCGTCTTATAACGAACGCCAAGATTCTAGACTAATCGCAACAATGCTTTGACAAGTTGAAATCGTCCTCATGCTGCCTCTATCCGAGGTAGTTTTCTTGTAGCATTGAAATCTTTATAAGTAGAATTGACGATTGGCGAGTGTATTGGTTCAGCCTAAGCTGCGACACGGGTACCTCTTCAAGAAGATGCTCCCTAATAATCGCGGCTTTCTCTTCTGCTGTGAATTTTCTACGTGTTCTGGTCGTGAAATCCTCCGAAAATCAGGTTATAGTAACCTAATCAACGGAAATTCAATTTCCAGCCGGGGCAAGACACGTTGGAGGTCCCATGTAGATGAGCATCTGAAGTTATCGGTCGCGATCGACGAACGCCGAGGTCGCCTAACTCACAATCTGATTAGTTACAATCATCTCAAGGAATTCAATTATGTCCGTGTCTTCACCCTCTGCTGAACAAAAAAAACGCTCTCCACTTATGACCGCGATCATTGTAATTGTTGCAGCGATCGCCATTCTAGGTGGCGGATT
>JANODQ010000071.1:0-1759 GCA_031412775.1 Pirellulaceae bacterium
GTCGGCTCACTGGATGGGAGTTGCTACCTAGTCGACGTCACTTGTTTCAGCGATCGTAAAATCGATTTCTTTGATTTCCATGATGGAAAGATCTTGATCGCCGACCAGAAGTGTTCTTAACCCTACACCTTGAACGACACCATCCTCATCCCCTATCCAATCGGTTGCTCTCGCCAGTCGAAGGGCATCGTCAATTGCAGCTTTGGGATCCTGCAACACGTAACGCGTTGGAATAAAGACTTCGCCTTCGGGACCTCCAGTTATCGAGATTTTCGTGCGACGATAGAGAAGATCCATGGCGCGGTGAGGTGGGTCAAAGTGGAGGTACTCGATGGATTCCCAGGGAGTCCAATAGTATTTGCCCGTACTGGTGATGACTTCCAAAAACGCGGCTGTTCTGTCATCTAGATCGCGCATCCCCTCGAATGGCTTACCGTCGCAGGTACCGCTTGCCGTAGGCATTGTACCATCGATGTAGCTTACCATGGCCGATGCACCCGTCTTGTTGCCATCGCGGATGGCAGTTAGCACCTCCAACGATTTCGACATAGATTCGGTGAGCGGAGTCACGATCTCTGGCGTCCGACCTTCCAAAAAAACCTGCTGCCTAGCGACTTCGCCACGCAAAAGTTGTCGAAACAAGGATACAAGAACTGCAGCATCGGTCGTCTGATGGGAAAGGGTGTGCAGTTGTTTCTCGGCTCGATCGAAGTCTCCTGCGAAACAGCATAGCTCCGCAAGGAACATCCGCGACGGAACATCCGTTGGCTTTTGTTTCACTTCGCTGAGAGCCGCTTCCAATGCTGCAGTTAATTCGCCTTTGCGATACAAGTCGGATGAATTCACGGGAAGGGCCTTTTTTTGATGGATTGTGAAAGGGATTAAAGTGACCACAAGGACAAACGTTATTCAAGGGACTTTGGATTTAGAAGATGCATTTTAAGTTACGGATTGTCCTGAGCCGTAGGCGCTAGCCTCGGGTGCTACAAGGCAAATTGTGGCGAAGTCAATACCAGTGGCTAGCTCCATCGGCTCAGTTTTCATTAGGTCATCCTAGCCTCTGCCGCCAGCGATCTCCGCGACTAATTTGATCGACGCTTGCATATCATCCAATTCGTAATGGGGAGATAGATTCATGGTACAGGAATACGACCCAGGTTTTCCTGGATCGGGACGAACGGTTACTTCTGCAGCCCGCAATGGTCTTCGACTCTTTACAGAGATACTTGCATCGGAATCGGGAGTTACGTAATCCATGATCCAACTATAGATTTCTCGCTGAAGGTCGTCTGCATCACTAAACCCGCCGACCTTATCGCGACCAATGATTTTGACGTAGTGTGCGAATCGCGAGACACAAAGCATGTAATTCAGCATCGAAGAGATTTTCGCATTCGCTGTCGCATCGAGCGTGTTATACGATTTGGGCTTTTGAGTTGACGGACACGAGTAAAACGCGGCCAGCGGCGTTCCTGGACAAGTCGCCAATGACATGAATCCTAGCTCGGCCATTTGGCGTTCAAGGCTATCGTTGACCATCAAGTCGAGAATTGGTTTGGGACACACTTCCGGACTATCGGTGGTAAAGTTGATGGTTGCGGGGCCAAGAACCAAGCCGCCTCCGTCAACCCCCTTTTGAGCACCTCGAATATCGGCAAGCCATCGATTATGGCCAAACGCCCGAATGAGCGTTTCACCGATTGCAAAGACGGCTCCACCCCAAAGGTGTGACGATCGATTCATCCCTTCTTCCGTAAAG
>JANODQ010000072.1:0-3333 GCA_031412775.1 Pirellulaceae bacterium
CGTGCTAGTAGGAGCGCTGAGATCCGTGTTGTCAAGCAACGGGCTGAGTGTCTGAAGAGTGTTGCGATCGAATAGACCGATTTCGCGTTCGGCTTTAATGCCATAGCCACCGACAAAAAGAAATCGTTCACTTGCCAAGACCGAGTTAATCGTACCCCCATCGCCGCGTCCGACTTGCCACCTCGCAACATCGAGATGGGTCCACTGGTTTTGATCGTCGAGTGTCCAAATATGAATCAATTTATCTAGCCCAGCGCTGTACAGGAACTTTCCGTCTGGCGAGAATGAAATGGTTGTAATCGTAGAAATATGTCCGTCCTGAATAATTCGAGGCCACGGGGTCGTCTCTCCCTCTTGTTTGAAAAGCGACTCTTCGACTAGGCCTCGATCGCTTACGTCTTTCGGCGGAATGGGTTTCTCGGTTCCGGCTTCAACCGGCGGTTTCATAGCCGAATCAGCAGTCGTGGTGGGGGGGACAGCGGCGACGACTTGCGTTGTTTGAACCATTGTTCGAGCCGGTTTCGGAAGCTCCGATTCCGACGGAAGGCCTCGTGCATTTCCGAGAGTGGTTGGATTCGTGGTCCCTGAGCCGTATGCGCTAGCGTCGGGTGGTGGCTGGTCAATTTTGGAACGATCGCTACCCGTGGCTAACGCCATCGGCTCAGTTTTCAGGAGCCTAGGCCTAGAGCTAGCCCCAGAAACGGGTAACGTTGATTCGCTAGGCAAACCGACTGATCGAGTGCTGGTTGCTGGCTTGGCAAGGCTGCGATTGAGGTAGCCTGGCAGCAGGCTTTCAGATGGCAAATCGCCTCCAAAGGCCAAATCGACCTGCATGCAAATACAGACTAATACAAGGAAAACTAAGCAACGCGACAACCGATTTTTCTTGAGTTTGGAAGTCATAATAAATGTTGTCGTTGTATTCATCTGAGAAGTTGCTTGAAGAAAAAGAAATTTCTCAAGAAACATTTTAGGCGGTCGTGCGACAACTATACAATCGACGAACGTCTGCTGCTCTCCCAAAGAGTATACATAAACCATCGAATCTGACGTGACCTCTGAAATGGTGACTAATTAATTATGAACATCAATCAACGCAGTGACCTTCGCATCGTGCCGAAGGTAAGTGGCATAGGCTTCCAGCCTGTGGGCTTCAATTCACAGGCTGGACGCTTACGCCACATCGAAGAATCGACATTAATTTTACGCTCGATGCTTACTCGAGCCAAATCCTTGGCGATTGTCGCAGCGCTGATGTGCTTGGTAAATCTACCAAGAATTGCGATCAGTCAGGAATCTTCTCCATCCATGGCGGTCACTGGTGACTTATTAACAAGTCTTTTTAGCCCGGTTGTAGCTTCAGAACCAAAGGCGATGGCTGTCTTCCAGCGAACGAATCTTTTGGATCGCGTTGCACGCTCGCGATCGCTGCAACTAGCGTTAGTTGTAGATGCCACGGAAAGTATGACGAAACAGCTCGATGGGATCCGTAAGAAACTTGGTGATACAGTTGGAAGCCTACAAGGCATCTTGGGCGACGAGCTCTCGATTCAAATCGTTTTATACCGTGACTTGGGCGCGGACAACGTTATTGAATTCCCGTTATCAACTCCAGCACATGCTTTCACGAGAGACAAAGATGAGATTGAGAAAGGCCTTGCCAAGCTCGTTCCCGGGTCAGGAGCTCCTTATTTTCTTGAACCGGTCGATGCGGGGGTCTATGCTGCACTATCTGACCTGCCATGGTCCAACGACGCGACGGTGGCAAGATGGATTATGTTGATTGGGGACGCACCACCTTTTGAAAACACAACGGCCGACGAAACGGGTGCTTTACGAAAATACAGCGATGATCAACTGATCCTTCTCGCAAAGGGAAAGGGAATCAACATCCACACGGTGCTGTGTCCCACTCGAGATGAAGACAAAGCAAGTTATGAATCGGTGCTTCCACGAGCAAAAGACTTCTTTTCCAAGATAGCACTGAACACAGATGGAGTTTCGTTCGACCTATCGGATCCCAAATTCAGAATTGAAATTGAATCTGCAGCCAAACGAGCTTCGGTTGAATACTTGCCGATTGCTCCAATCGGCGAATACGATATCCAGCAAGTTACCGATGTTGCTCCTACACCTTTGGAGGCACGCACAAACCGTCCAGTAACGTTCGCGGTCTTGCCTTTTATGCCAAAGCAAGTCGAAGGTTTTTCTAGGCTTGACTATTTTAACGCTGGCAAAAATCAATCGGTTTTCCTTGCGGAAGAACTCGGTAAACAACTTGATGACAATGGAGCCACTATCATCAAGCCGGTTGATACACGGAACGCCGCTCGGGAAGTCATCAAACGTTCACCGGCCCTTCGCGAATCCCAGGTTGTCAAAGCGATCGGAGAGAGCCTCATGGCGGACTATGTAATTTGTGTTCACAACACTCCCAATGCCTCACGAGCTCAGTATCAATACGCAATTGTCGAGACCCGAAGCGGCCAATACGTCGTGAAGCCTCAAGTCGCCGAATCCGAGGTGCGGCAAGTGTCGCTCGCTAGCGAGCGTCTTCTGAGTGTTTTCGCCAAGGAAACCAAAAACCTACAATCGCCATCCGATCTACGTAGCCTGATGACGAAGGTAGCTCCCAATTCGCCGAAAATTCGAAACGTAAGTTTAGCCGAAACCAAGGAAGCAGAAGATCTCGTTTTAGAAGCCCGAAGTGCCCTCGACGAAATCGTTCAATTCGAACTTATTTCTGAAAACGATGCGTCGTCTCAACAGATCGAGGCGTCATTATCGAAAGCAGAGTCGCTGTTAGACAAAGCCCTATTACTCGACAAGAATAGTTCCACGGCTTACATGATGAAGGCCAATGTTTTTATCTCGCGAGTGTTGCTGAAGCCTCAAGATCCCCTGGTCGATCAATGGATCGAGTCGGCCGCCAGCGATCTCGTCGCCGCCAAGAAGTACGTTCCCAAGGATCGAGTCATGGAGGCAACAGAGATCGACGCGGACACGGCGATTATGGAGGGCCAATTCAAAACCGCACTGTCCAAATATGAATCGATATTAGATCCTAAGGTCGGCAACGGCGATTCTGCAAAGCTTCGCGCGCGTTGGATGCTGATGGGGATTCATTCGGGCGACTGGAACGTCAAGTCTCTGGCTACAGAACTTGTGGATGCCTCCAAGGCACGTAAATATGCTATCGAAATTTTGGCCTTTCATCCGAAGTCTCCTCACGCGGACCGTCTCCGAAAAACACTCCAGATATCAGGCTCATCCCCACAGTCCGCGTCACCGAACCTCCCAATCCAGCACAAGCTTGGCTTGTCAAAGCAAAAG
>JANODQ010000073.1:0-3741 GCA_031412775.1 Pirellulaceae bacterium
CGTCTATCAGGATTCCGCATGAAACGCCGTCTTCAACTCAACGAACTTTCGGCACAGATAAGAGCAGCGTACCAGCTCGCTTGCCGACCGGCGGTACGTCATGGGGCCACCATGCCTCATCGGCGGGAATCGGGGGGAACAACCGCCTGAGAACACCGGCACCAGCGGCGAAACCGCATCCAAGCGTCACACCGGTTCGGAACGGGATTTTGTCGACAGGAGGGTGGTTGGGCGAGGCAACTCGGACACGAAACACGTTTTCCCTCATTGGTTTTGAATACGAATGGACAAAACAGCCCGTGCTATACGGAAAACGGCGCGATGATACCTGCCGAAGATAACGCGATTCGACTTTTCACCAAGCTATTCGTGGAGGATTCACCCAAGGAACAGTCGCGACAAGCGGAACTGATTCGTCAAGGCAGAAGCGTCATGGATTTGGTGGGGGCCGAGGCAAAATCACTTCAACGAGAGTTGGGGCCCGGCGATCGAAGTAAACTCGATGCATGGTTCACAAGCGTCCGCGAGCTCGAGCAACGCTTAGTCGCAAACGAAGCTTGGATTGAAAAGCCTAAACCGAAAGTAACACTCAAAGCACCACGAGAAATTCCTCGCGACAATGAAGTTGCAGTCGAGCGAATTTTTCTTGACATCATGCATATAGCGTTAGTCACCGATTCAACTCGATTTATAACGTTGCATGTTACTGGTAATAACGTGAATGGAATTGAAGGAGTCGACGAGAGTTACCATAACTTGAGTCATCATGGAATGGATGAAGAGAAGTTACGTCAACTTGCGATTGTCGAGCAAGGTGTTATCAATGAATGGGCTGGGTTCTTGCGACGACTGAAGGATGATCACTTGCTGTCCGAGACAATGGTCTTGCTGACCTCGAATCTCGGTAACGCATCTGCTCACGATAACAAAAACATGCCGTGTCTTTTCGCAGGCGGTGGGTTCCATCACGGACAGCACATCGCATTCGACCAACAAAACAACCATCCGCTTCCAAACTTGTTTTTGACGGCACTGCACCGACTAGGAATCGAAGCCGAACAATTCGCAACAAGCACCGGTGAAATGAATGGCTTGCAAGTTTCATGAAATTCCAACGGGCATTTTTACTTATTGGGTTTCTCGCAACTGCAAGCGTTTTACTTGCTGAAGTGCCTAACACGGTAGATTCTGCTACGCGGCGAGGACTTGCGCGCGTGATACGAGCCGCAAGTGATTGGCAGAATCACCAGTCTTGTTTTTCGTGTCATCATCAAACGCTTCCGATGCTTGCAGCGGTAGAGGCAGACCGAGTCGGAATCCCTCTCGACAAAGAATGGCTTAAATTGCAGGCAGTCACTACCCTTGAATACTTTCAAGAGCGGAATCATGACATGGATGAGGGCGAGCATGTTCCTGGCGGAGCTGCAACCGTTGGCTACGGATTCTGGGCTTTGACCTTGGATCAAAGGCAACAAGATGAAACAACCGCGTCGATGGTGAATTACCTACTTCAAATCCAAGGTGTCGCGAGGCTCAAAGACACTAAGCTACCTGTTGGAGGACCTATTCCTCCAGAGAAGAAAAATGACGGTCATTGGCAGGCGTCGTGTCGTCGCGCTCCGATGCAACAGTCTCTAATCGGTGATACCGTGCTTGTTTTAGTCGGCATTGAAAAGTATGCGACGCCGCAGCAACGCACCGATGTCGATGCAGCTTTCAAGCTTGCCGAGCATTGGCTAAATCAGGCCCCTCTTCGAAATCAACAGGATCGGCTTTGGCGTCTTTGGGGATTGCATCAACTTCCAAGAGGCGATGAGGAAATCAAGACACTTGTCCTCGAAGCGATTCTTAATTGCCAACAAGAGGATGGCGGTTGGGCAGAATCCAAGGAGCGAGTCAGTGATCCATACACGACAGGTCAAACACTGTTTATGCTACTAAAAACGTCAGTACTTCCCGATCATCCCGCCATCATTCGTGCAAGGGATTATCTCTTAAGCCGACAGCACGCAGATGGATCTTGGCTAGCTGAGTCACACGTCACGTTTAAGGCTCAGCCCTACTTTGAAAATGGTGATCCTCATGGCGAGCATCAATTCCTTTCAACCGCTGCAACCGCGTGGGCAACGGCGGGTCTCGCGCAGTTGATACCAAGCCAAAGTGATGCTAATCGACTAAGACAATAGCTTTGAAATAACTTCACCGCCTCCGCCTATCTTGAACGGTCGGCCGTTTGGAGCGATGTAATCTTTTTTGACGTCCAGCCCAGCCGCTTTGGCGATTGTGGTGTGGAAGTCTTCGACGGAAACGCTATCGTCATTGACAGCGAATCCATCTTTGTCCGATGATCCATAAACTTGGCCACCTTTGATACCGGCTCCCGCCAGGACGCACGAGAAAACCCCTGGGTGGTGGTCGCGTCCTCCGTTTTCATTGATCTTCGGAGTTCGACCAAACTCTGTGGCCAGCACAACCATGGTTGTCTTGAGTAAGCCTTGCTGCTTCAAATCGGTCAGGAGCATGCTCATTGCCTGGTCAAGGTTCCCAGCTCGTTCAGGAATGTCCGTGAAGATCTGCTGGTGCATATCCCATGGACCAAATTCAACTTCCACAAAGCGAACACCCGCTTTCACCAATCTTCGCGCCAGCAAACATCCCTGGCCAAACTTGTGGTTGCCATAAGCCTCACGAGTCTTTTCGGATTCTTTGGTTATGTCGAAGGCTTCCAGTTCCGAGCTTCCCATTAAGCGAACAGCATCACGATACATTTGGGTGTAAGTCGTGATTTCGTTGCTTGAGAACTTCCGGCGAAAATCGGCATCGATCTTGTCAGCCAATGTTAATCGACGTTTGAAATTTTGCTCCGAAAGGTAGGCTGGCGAAGCGATATTCTCCAAGCCCTTCGCAGCATCGGCGATGGGCATTGGGATCAAGGTGGATTCTAAAAAGCCAGCACCTGGATGATCGTTTGCGTTACCAATAATGACGTTGCCTGGGAGGTCCTTGCTGATCTTCCCATTGACGTTTACGAACCACGCACCCAAACCGGGGTGACGAATGCTGTTCAGCTTCTTATAAGCCGTACGCATGAAATAGGTACCCTGCTCGTGATCCCCTGTTTCAGTTGTCATCGATCGAATGACCGCGAGGTCTTCGGATAACGCTGCGAGACCAGGAAGTGATTTTCCAAACAGGACTCCCGAGGTTTTAGTTTTGATCGTTTCGGTTTCACCCTGAACATCGCGACCAGGCTTTGGATCGAAGGTATCTAAGTGACTCATAGCACCTCGCATCATCAGCACGATCATCTGTTTCGCGGACGAACCGGGAGCAGGTGCTGCGTTTGCAAGTTGTTCGAGATCAGTCAAAACTTTGACCCCTAGCAGTCCGGCGCTCGCCCGTGCAAAGAGTCTTCGGCGGGACATCGGATGATCGAGCATTTCAAGCAATTGACGATTCATATTTCGGTAACTTTCGCGATTCTTCGATTGGTGATTCTGACGAATGCTATTTAGCAATACGAGGATTTGAAAACCTTTTGGGCGATGACAACAGGCGAACTATTGATTACTACTGAATGAAGATGAATTCACGAGTATTCAGGAGAGCCCAAATGAGGTTGCCGTAACCAGCTTCGGGACTGGCTGAGGTCCTCAACTCATTCTGGGCTAACTCACGGTCGGTTGCTGACGGAAGGTGTGAAAGAATGGATACAAAAATCACATCGATCGCCTTGGCGCG
>JANODQ010000074.1:0-9204 GCA_031412775.1 Pirellulaceae bacterium
GTCTTATGGGCATGGTAGAACTAGGTGTAAATATTGACCATGTGGCGACAATTCGGCAGGCGAGAAAAACTTTCGAGCCGGATCCGGTTGCTGCTGCGCTCTTGGCTGAATTGGCTGGTGCAGACGGGATTACTGTGCACCTACGCGAGGATCGTCGTCACATCCAGGATCGCGACATTCGGGTGCTTAAGGAAACGATTCAAACCAAGTTTAATTTCGAGCTTTCGTGCGCTCCGGCAATAATTGATTTGGCCTGCCAAGTGCTTCCCGATCAAGCGACTCTTGTTCCAGAAAAACGTGAAGAAGTCACAACCGAAGGTGGCTTAGATCTTATTACCGATCCTGAAAAAGCATCCGTTGCCGTGAAACGTCTTCAGGACGCTGGTATACCGGTCGCTCTCTTTTTAGACCCTGAAGAGAAGCAGATCGAACACGCCAAAAAGCTTGGTGCTTATGCAGTTGAACTTCACACTGGTCAATACGCTCTTGCAAACGGCAAGTCGATCCAAGTAGAGCTTGATCGATTGAGTCGTGCTGGAAAATGGATCGTTGAACGTGGGATGAAACTTCACGCTGGGCATGGATTGAACTACCACAATGTGACTCCCGTTGCTGCTATTGAGCAGATGTTGGAGTTGAATATAGGCCACGCGATCATTTCACGAGCGGTGCTCGTCGGGCTTCGTCAAGCCGTTTCGGAAATGAAGGACTTGTTGCGACCTTTCGGTGCAATCAAAAGAATTTAAACAAGAAGTATTACGAAAGATTGATCGAAGAATGAAGCGTAAGGGAAGTGATTTTGCGGGTGTTGGAGTTGCGATCGTAACCCCGTTTCGTGATGGCGTCTTGGATCAAAAGAAGCTGCGTGAACAAATTGAGTTTCAGATCCAAGCAGGTGTGAACGTACTGGTTCCTGTAGGTACCACTGGCGAATCACCTACATTGACTCACGACGAACATGAACGTGTAATCAGCGAAGTCGTTCAAATGGCGGCCGGTCGTTGCAAGGTCATGGCAGGAACTGGTAGCAACTCGACTGCCGAAGCGTTGTCGCTTACTAAGTGGGCAGCTAAAGAAGGTGCCGACGCGTCGTTGCAAGTCGCACCTTATTATAACAAACCAACCCAAGAAGGTTTTTACCAACACTTCAAAGCGATTGCCGAAGCGATTGATATTCCTCATTGCATCTACAATATTCCAGGTCGTTCGGCTAAGAACATCGAGCCCGAGACAATCGCGAGATTGGCGGAGATCGGAAACATTACGATGGTCAAAGAGGCAACAGGTTCACTTGACCAGTGCTCGCAAGTTCTCAACCTTACAAGACTCACAGTACTCAGCGGTGATGATTCGCTGACGCTTCCAATGATGAGTATTGGTGCTGAGGGCGTGATCTCGGTGGCTGGTAATATTGTTCCACATGCGTTGATCGCTTTGGTGAAGGCGGCAGCTTCGGGAGATTTCGTGAAAGCCTGTGAGCTCCACCATAATCTTTTCCCTCTTTGTCGCGATATGCTTTCGCTTGCTACCAATCCTATTCCCGTAAAAGCGGCTATGAAATTACTTGGACGCGATACGGGTGAGATGCGGCTACCAATGACTCCGCTGACGGACAAAGAGTTTGCAGCGCTTACAAAAACCCTCCAGAATTATGGACTGCTCTAGAGATGCGTTTTACGAAGATGCAGGGAGCTGGAAACGACTACGTCTATGTCGACTGCTTCCGTGAAAATTTAACCGGAAGCATTCCTGAACTGGCGATTGCCGTTTCCGATCGTCGCTTTGGAATTGGCAGCGATGGGCTGATTTTGATCATGCCTTCCGACAAGGCAGATGCAAGAATGCGTATGTTCAACGCCGATGGAAGCGAGTCCGCTATGTGCGGGAATGGGATCCGGTGCGTTGCCAAATATGTCTACGATCACGACATCGCGAAGAAAGAGCAACTCAAGATCGAGACCGGTGCAGGAGTTCTTTCGCTTGACTTAGAAATTAGATCGGGGCTAGTCAGTCGAGTCTGTGTGGACATGGGAGAGCCAGGCCTTGCGCCAGATAAAATTCCGACGACACTGCCGACCACTGCAATCGATCCGCCCAAGATCGTTAATTATCCAATAGAATATAACTCGCATAAATTGTTTGCGACATGTGTTTCTATGGGCAATCCACATTGCGTTATTTTCGTCCCAGAAGCGACCGATGAACTTGTGCTAAAAATTGGCCCGCAAATTGAAAGCGATCCGCGTTTTCCGAAGCGTACCAACGTCGAGTTTGTTGAAGTTTTAGCTCCCGGCGAAGTCAACCAAAGAACATGGGAGCGTGGCTCGGGCGAAACGTGGGCTTGTGGAACGGGAGCAAGTGCTGTCTGCGTCGCGGGTGTGCTTACCGGTGTCACGAATCGACGCATTTTGAATCATCTTCGTGGCGGCGATCTTGTTTTAGAATGGAACGAAGCGACCAATCACGTTTTGATGACCGGTCCGGCGGTCGAAGTATTCTCAGGCGATTGGTAAACGAGGCCTGTAGTGGGGAGTGCCCATCGAAAAACTATAAGTCGTTGGGGCGTTATGAAGCTCTTTAGTTTTGATGCATGGGAACCATCTATCCAACGGTTTGGTGGATATCTCCTATCCAATTTGATTCGATTTTGGATGCGCACCCTCGAGTACCGTGCGGTGGTTTACGATCCGACTGCCGATGCAATTCACGATGGCTTTGAAGGACCTGTGATCTACGCCTTGTGGCATGAGTACATTCCTATTCCGTTTTACTTGCGAGCCAAAACGGGTTTCTCAATTTTGGTGAGTAAACATCGCGACGCGGAATGGCTTTCACAAGCGGCCGCGATCGAAGGCTTGCGGCTCTTTCGTGGATCGTCCGGTCGCGGTGGAGTCGGAGTACTAAAGGCAATTTTGAAAGAACGTGACTTCCTGGGGATTGTCGTTACGCCCGATGGTCCGCGAGGTCCTCGACGTGAATTTTCCGCCGGCGCCGTCTTCATGGCATCCAAGCTAGGCGTACCGATCGTGCTGATTGGACTGGGTTATGATCGGCCATGGAGAAACAAGCGAACATGGGACCAATTCGCAGTTCCCATGCCGGGCTCGCGAGCGCGTGCGATCCTCAGCGATCGAATCAAAGTCCCGGGAAAAATGAATCGCGACGAGCTAGAAGCGTTTCGTTTGAAAATGCAAAATGAGTTGAATCGATTAACCGAAGAAGCCGAACGATGGGCCACGGACAATCACCCACGCGTCGGATCGATACCAATCTACAAAGCTCCGATTCATTTCGCGAAGTAGCAAGTTAGCCCGACTCCGACAAACAAATCATACTATCGATTTGATGGAACGGGCATTTCCGATGTTTTACGGAAGTAAAAAACGTCATGGTTTGCACCATGACGTTTCTTATTTTTGAAGTGACGTTATGTCTCAAACGCCCGTTTCAGCAAGTGATTACTTTTTGCCGAGTGCAGCTTGTGCGGCTGCTAGTCTTGCGATTGGCACTCGGAAAGGACTGCAGCTTACGTAGTCCAATCCAACGTTGTGGCAGAAGAAGACGCTCTTGGGATCTCCACCGTGCTCACCGCAGATACCGCACTTGAGACCTTTCTTGGCTCCGCGGCCTTTCTTGACAGCCATCTCAACCAATTGACCAACACCGCTTGTGTCGAGCGTTTGAAAGGGGTCGGCTGGTAGAAGATCGTTCTTCATGTAGTCAGGCAAGAATGAATTGACGTCGTCGCGGCTGAAACCGAAAGTCATTTGAGTCAAATCGTTTGTACCGAACGAGAAGAAGTCTGCTTCGGCTGCGATTTGATCGGCAGTCAAAGCGGCACGAGGCACTTCGATCATGGTTCCCACAGTGATGTCCAACTTGCCGCTGAACTTGTGGTCCTTCTTGACTTCGTCGATGACTCGAATTGTCTCTGCGCGAAGCATTGCCAATTCAGTCCTGCTTCCAACAAGCGGGATCATGATTTCAGGAATCGCGTCGATCTTCTTCTTCTTGCATTCAATCGCAGCTTCCACAATCGCTCGAACTTGCATGTCGAGAATTTCTGGATAGGTCACGGTCAAACGGCAACCACGGTGGCCAAGCATTGGATTGGCTTCGTGAAGCTGATCGATTCGCGATTTGATTTCCGAAAGTTTGATTCCAAGCTCGGCTGCAAGTTCCTTCTGTTGCTTTTCTTCGTGAGGAACGAATTCATGCAAAGGTGGATCGAGCAACCGAATCGTAACCGGTAAACCCTTCATCGCGGTGAAGATTCCGATGAAGTCTTCGCGTTGGAATGGAAGCAGCTTAGCAAGTGCCTTGCGACGTGCCTCGACATCATGAGCGAGAATCATTTCTCGCATTGCCTTGATTCGAGTTCCTTCAAAGAACATGTGCTCAGTGCGGCATAGTCCAATGCCTTCTGCGCCAAATTCACGCGCTCGAGCCGCATCGGCTGGCGAGTCGGCGTTAGTTCGAACGTTCAATGTTCGGAAGCCATCTGCCCATTTCATGAGCTTGGAAAAATCGCCAGTCAGCGAGGCTGGTTGCGTTTCGATGCTTCCTTCAGCGACTTCACCGGATGTACCGTTGATGCTCAAGGTGTCTTTCGCTGTGTAAGTCTTGCCATTGATGACGACTTTACCTGCTGCTGGATCGATCTTGATTGCACCGGCTCCAACAACGCAGCAACGTCCCCAACCTCGAGCTACTACCGCCGCGTGCGATGTCATACCGCCGGTGCTTGTAAGAATCCCAGCGGCAGCGTACATCCCTTCAACGTCTTCAGGAGATGTTTCTTGTCGAACAAGAATAACGGCTTCGCCCTTTGCGTGGCGATCACGAGCATCTTCAGCAGTGAACGAAAGCTTTCCAACAGCTCCACCGGGGGAGGCTGGAAGACCCTTACAAATCTTGACTGCCTTATCCCATGCCGATGGCTTGAACGAAGGCAACAACAGTTGCGTCAAATCGCCAGCAGGAACGCGAAGAACGGCTGTCTTTTCGTCGATCAACTTTTCCTTGACCATGTCGACAACCATCTTCACGGCCGCAGTTGCGGTTCGTTTTCCGTTTCGAGTTTGCAACATGAAAAGGACTCCCTTTTCAATCGTGAACTCGATGTCTTGCATGTCCTTGTAATGCTTTTCAAGGATGTCTTTGATGTCCAAGATTTGCTTGTAGACAACCTTGTTCCACTTGCCCATTTGGTCGCAAGGTTCAGGAGTTCGAATACCTGCTACAACGTCTTCGCCTTGTGCATTGACAAGGTATTCGCCGAAGAACTTGTTTTCACCGGTGTTTGGATTTCGAGTGAACGCAACACCCGTTCCAGAATCGTCACCCATGTTGCCGTAAACCATGGATTGGCAATTCACGGCTGTTCCCAAGAGGCCACGAATGTTTTCAATCTCGCGATACTTGACCGCTTTATTGCTCATCCAGCTATTGAAAACCGCATTGATGGACTTCTCAAGTTGCTTGTACGGGTCTTGAGGAAATTCTTCTTTGGTCTTGGTCTTGTAAAGCTTCTTATAAGCTTCGCAAAGTTCCTTCAGTCCCTCTGCTGGAACGTCGGTATCTTCCTTGACCTTATTCTTCTTCTTGATGATATCGAACTCATGTTCAAAGTCATGGTGTTCCATACCCATTACCACGTCGCCGAACATGTTGATCAAACGACGATAGGAGTCGTAGGCGAAACGAGGGTTGCTTGTCGCTTTTGAAAGTCCTTCGGTCGAGACATCGTTCATGCCGAGGTTTAGAATGGTATTCATCATACCGGGCATACTGACAGCAGCACCGGAGCGAACGGAAACCAGGAGTGGATTCTTGTTGTCGCCGAACTTCTTGCCGAGTTCTTTTTCCATGGTGGCGACTTGCTTGCGGACATCGTCCATCAAGCCAGCGGGCATTTTTTGTCCGCCTTTGTTGTAGGCAGCACACATTTCGGTGGTGATTGTGAAGCCTGGAGGAACTGGCAAACCGATGCTGGTCATGTCAGCCAGATTCGCACCCTTACCACCAAGAATTTCTTTGCTCAAACCCTTACCTTCGGTTTTTGTCTTTCCGAAGTAATACGTCATCTTATTAGCCATTGACTACCTACCAGCTCTGCCTAGTGAGAGAATGAAAATGCGATCGAAACGAATCGAAACGGAAAGCCGGAAGTCTAGTTGGGACCTGGGCTAACGTCAATCGTGGTGTTTGGCTGGAACGCGTTCTAAGATTCGTCTTTTCGAGTGATTCATTTAGGAGCAAACGACTCGGACAAGCGTTTCTTGTTCATCGGTCCAAACGACTTCGTTCCAGTCGACCGCAAAATCGGGGTAATGGTCGGCGAATTCGCGAATTAGATAGGATCGCTTGATTGCCGGGGAATTGGCAGGAGGCATTCGACAGGCTCGGTCCAGGCTAGCCGGACTTACCATTTGAGGAATATCCAGAGCTCGAACCAGTTGCCGGAAGTAGCCGCGGTTATCCAGCTCATGAAACTTGAGATCGATCTTTTTCAGGGCTGCCCAAGACGACTTTGGAGCCGACCGATCCATTAGCCATCGCTTGCTAAACCAATCCACACGCCCAAGCAGCCATTTCTGCGACTGCTCGTCGGAATCACTTTCTTGCAAATGATCTAGGGTTTCTTGCCAAGCCGCAAGAACGCTTCTCGCTTCCTCGACCTTGCTGCTAGCCGTCGATGGATGCAATTGTGAAATCATCACCCGAACGGCCCCTGCGTATTGCCTTTGGAGATCGATTGCCGTCCAAACCAAACCCCGTTTATCCGCCACCGTTCGCATTAAAGAGCTGTCCGTGGCAAAGGCTCTCAAAGATCGAATCGGATTTTTCAGGCATGGCAGCCCCTTTAGCCGCCCCGATTCCACTAAATCTAAAACCAGCGTGGTCGTCGCAACCCGGATGTACTGGCTTCGCTCGTTGGGAGTCGAATCACCGAGAGCGATTTGAATCCGCTGGGTGGCTTGGAGCATGTTACGCCAAGCCTGAAAACTCCGAGTTCGATCCGCCAATAAACCGGTAAGCCAATGCCCGGTGACGAATATAGGAGCCTCGTTCCAGTAGCTTCCAAACCCGATCATCGAATTGATCTTCGATGCTCTCGTACTCAACCAAAACCTACCATGACGATCGACGTGACCGCTCCCCTCGACAGCCGATCTAGAAGCAAAGAATGCTCCAAGCCAACGTCGATGGGGAACCAAAATGAACATCCAAATCAAACAGTTAAAATACATTGCAATCGGCCAGTGCAACCATCGCAAACCGGACGCCAGTGTCAGCATCCACGGTTCGGCTTTCGTGTATGGAGGTGGCTCAGTTGCGGTCGTCTTGGTTTTGATCGCGCTTCCATCGAATCCAACATTCGCCTGAGGCCGAAGTGGTCGGATCATTCGGGACCAGCCTGCGAACAAGCCTGTCCAAGCAACGGCAAACAGGCGATAGAGAACGAGCATGGGCAGCATTACAAGCAATCCAACTCGCCACATCGCTAACCGCCAGCCCTGCGCGATTCGGACCTCGTAGTTTTCATGCTGGCCATAAGTGACTCCGCCTCCGTCAGAAGAATTTTTGAGCCATCGCGCGTCTGTTTGTGGCTGAAGCTCGCTCAAGCTTTCAACCATCCAACGGTCGAGCACAGTTTGATAACCGATCAACTCTAGCGGCGAACGGCACTCGGGAGTGGCAACCTCAATCAGACCACCACCGTTGTGATGAGTCCCATTGGTTTCGACTCCGATGCAAGCACCGTTGGCAAGAAAAACTCGATACATATGTCGGCTGGAAGGTGCCGTCGGCAGTCGCTTCTTGAGCCATGGGACGAGCTGATCAAAGATATCAAAGGCTGAGAATGTGCTTGACGAAGTGCTGGCGCTTGTCGAGTGACCTCGATACAAACCGTACTCTGTTTCGATGCCTACTAAGCGAGACAAAAGCGAAATACTACTCGCCGGCGGCTTCCGCTTGCGAGTTCGCCACATACTCAATCGCTTCTTGACTGCACTCTTCGCCAACGGACTTCACTAGCCTTTCTAGGATCGAGTCGCGTTCATCGACATCCGCTTGCAATGGATTGCGGTGGATGTCAGCGTCGTCTGTCAAATACCGTTTTTTATCAAGCATAAGCCTATCGACTTCGAATTCTAAACGACTGCTACAGAGAATACTAGTTTTTGTTTCTCAATACCACAGATCACGACGACTGGACCATCTAGCCATCGGATGCTGAAATCTTTATTCTCTACTAGTACCAACAGAGTATGGATGGTACTGGCGATCTTTCAAGTTGTCATTCCAGGTGACGCGATGAACAACATTGTGGTCGCTTCAAAAATCGAACTTATTCTTATACACGGGTGCGAAGGCTTACAATGAAGTTGTTTGAAGGAAAAAAAGGAATCGTTCTAGGCATTGCAAACGACAACTCCATTGCGTGGGCTATCGCTCGGGAAATCATGGAGCACGGTGGAACTTGCGGATTTTCGCACCTGCCTGATCGGCCAGATGATGAAAAGAAGAAGAATCGCCTGCGAGTCAGCAAATGCGTTGACCAATATCCATCTCAAACGGCATTCCTCGAACCGCTCGACGTTCAAGAGGACGATCAAGTTCAAGCGTTCATGAAGATGGCTGGGGAAAAGCTTGGTAAAATTGACTTTTTGTTACACTCGATCGCGTTCGCGGATCGTGCTGATTTGTCACGTCCGACTGTTGAAACAGGCAGGTCTGGATTCAAGCTCGCGATGGACGTAAGCGTCTACAGCTTGATTTCCGTGACGAACTTTGCACGGCCACTTTTTAATCCAGGTGCGTCGGTCGTCGCGATGACCTACTTCGGGGGTGAAAAGTGCGTTCCTGGATACAATGTAATGGGAATTTGCAAGGCAGCCTTGGACGCAACCATCAAGTACTTGGCATTCGATATGGGGCCAGTCGACGTACGAGTTAACGCCGTTAGTGCAGGGCCACTTAAAACGCTCGCTGGATATGCAGCTGGCGTGGGCGAAATGCAAGAATATTACGGACACGTGGCTCCTTTGGGACGAAATGTGACTCACGAAGAAGTGGGCCGCAGCGGTGCTTATCTCCTAAGCCCCTACAGCAACGGGATCACGGGAGAGATTCTCCACGTCGACGCAGGCTACAACATCATGGGAAGCCCAGGACGTTTGTTGGACCAAATGAAAG
>JANODQ010000075.1:0-2342 GCA_031412775.1 Pirellulaceae bacterium
TAAGACGGAAAACGATTGAATCGACACAATATTATTAAAGTTAATCGAAGCTTCATTTCTCTGTTGCTTCACCTCTGATCAGCATGTTAGCCGTTGCCCCCTGACGATGAGAATCTACTCATCGACGCCGGGGAATATACATCATGTCTAAACAAGTTTCGCTGCGCGCGCGCGGCGCTCTATTTGCTTCTACAGCCCTTTTTGCCTTGTCGAGTCCGGCACTCGCCGACGTCCGGCCTAGCGACGCTGTCGAAACGCCGCACGAAGATGTGGTTTTGACAGATGCGTTGAATGATGCGGCTAAAGATGCGCAGTGGCAGGCTGCTTCCAAAACAACGTTAATCGATGTTGTTGATGTGCCCCAAATCACGATCAATAACAATTTTACCCCGACTCAGGCGCGCGATCCGGTCAATATCAACGGTATCGGCCAGATTATCGTTGACGCAGGCGGCGGATCGGTCGGGCTTTGCACCGCCAGTCTTATCAATCCGCGCGTCGTTTTGTTCGCCGCGCACTGCGTGAACGGACGGGCCGCAACGGCTTATGGCGCAGGCTCGGGAGGGGTCGGCATAGGGATCGGCTTTGAGACAAACACCCGTGCGAACGCCGCAGGTCAGCCGGACGAATTGCTCAACTGGCTGCTGGGCGCGGGGGTTGGACCCGGTCAGTACCAAACCAACCGCGCGCAGCAGTTTTATAACATCGACCAGGTGTTCTGGAATGCGGCGTCGACGGCACCTGCATCATGCACAGTGCCGACATCCTGCTTCCTCGAAGCGGACATTGCAACTGCGGTCTTGGATGCGCCAGCGCGCAACGTCCCAACGTGGGCTTTGCTATTTTCGCCGCTGGCAACGCCAGCGACCATTAATCCTGCAACCGGAACTGGATATCATGTCAATGTCGCCGGTTATGGGCGCAACGGCACCGGGACTGGTGGCGCGACTGGTAATGATTTCCGTCGCCGTGCAGCCGAGAATATGCTTGGCGCACTGACTTCAATCGACCGGCGCAACTTGTTCCTTTTCGGCACAGCTGGCACACCTGCGCGTCCGCAGTTGTTGTATTGGCTCGATTTCGATGATCCCGCCCGTGGAACTGCAGCGGCAAACCCACGTGATTTCAACGGCTTCCGCGACAACGCTTTGCCGCGTGAAGGTTCGACGGGCCCCGGAGATTCAGGTGGTCCATTGATTCTTGACCAAACATTTTCCAAAAGCGTCATTTTAGGTGTCTTGTCGGGCGGCTCCACCTTCTTCGGTGGGCAGCCAGGAGGTAGCTATGGAACGCAGAGCTTTTATCAGCCATTGTTCCTTTATTGGGACTATATCGTCGCCAACAACCCTTATCGTTATGTCACTGCGACTGCTGGTAACAAAAATTGGGAAGACGCAACCGCTTGGGTAACGACGCTCGACCCCGCCTATAACATCATTTCTGGCGGCGCTTTGGTTAACGGCCTTCCAACCGAGCTTGGCGGAACGATTGTAGCAACGGCCCCACAATTTGGCGAGCTGTGCTTCCAATCCCCATTAAACAGTCCCACCCCTCCTGTAACCAATGACTGCGAAATTCTGCCGACCGGCACTGCCCGCAACGGTGTGCCAAATACGTCAAGCGGCACTGGCGACAGCGCTCCTACCCTGACCGCGATCATTACGGATAGTGCTGCACCAGACATGGTTGCAGTTGGGGAATCCGCTGCGGTCCTGACAACGACTGACGGTGCGACGTCGGTGATGCGTGACGGACTGGTCGGTGCCATCGAATCGCCGATGGCGGCGCCCGGTTTCCGCGATGGTCCATTGCCGACGCCGACGCTTGCCAACGGCTTGCCCGGAGCAACCAATTTCGTTCCGAACAACGTAAACGGCGTTCGCGCCACTGGTGTTGCCGGTCGTTATTATGACGTTACATTGCGCAACGCAGGCATTGTATCGCTTAATTCCGCCGTCACGGTTGACCGGTTTACTGTCCTCGGCGCATCTTCGCAATTGACCGTCAACACAGGCTCCTCTCTGACCAGCTTGATCGACGTCATGCATTCGACCGGCATCGTGCAGAATAACGGCACGATTACCACCGGCGGTGATTATCTGTTCACCTCGGGTCTGCTGAGTGGAACCGGACGGGTCAACACGCCGTTCCTGACGAGCGTCATGGGCAATTTTGCGCCCGGCACGCTTGGAACAATTGGAACGCTGACAGTTGGTGGTAACCTCACAATGGCGTCGGGTAGCACTTTTGCCGTTGACCTCGGCGCTGCCGGTACTTCGGATGTCTTGGCAGTTGTTGCCAACGGCGCGGGAAGCGGATTTGCCAATGTTGGTGGCCGGGTA
>JANODQ010000076.1:0-5865 GCA_031412775.1 Pirellulaceae bacterium
CCGGCCAGTAAGCCGGAATACGATCGATGTCACTCAGTTTTTTGTCTCCTTTTTGAACACCCGATTGAAACTCATAGGCTCGATGTGGCTCTGTGGAACCGTACCAGAAGCACCATGGTTTTTCTTTGGGAGCAGCATCCAAAAAGTCGACGAAGTTCGACGCATAATCATTATTTGAAATCGCGTTCGTAATGGATTTAGCTTTTCGTGCCTTGTAGGGCTTTCCGGTAATTTGTCGCGGGTTCCCTTTGGTGTCATTGGCGATACCTGGTCCCCAGCCCTTGCCGGTGATTCCCATATGCCATCCCTTGTCGGTCAAAACTTCAGGCCAGCTCTTGAGCTTTGCCGGAAACATTGCCATATGATTTCCCGCTTCTTCATTCTGCCATAAATGTCTACCGGTGAGAACGATTGCTCGTGAAGGAGCACACTTGGCCATGGGTGTGTAAGCGTGTTTGAAAAGCAACCCTTCCCGCGCGACGCGATCAAAGGCTGGAGTCTTTACCCAGGTGGTTCCATAAGCACCTGCGTGGGCTCCCCAATCATCAGCGATCGCAAACAAAATGTTAGGTCGATCGGCGGCCGAGGCTTTTGGACAAAGGCCTAAGCAACAAAGCAAAGCAACAAAGTAAACAGGTAATTTCATTTTAAATTCCACAGAGGAGGCTACTACTTTACGGAAGCAGCGTAAGCGTGACTCGCCGAACATCCATCACACTTTGACCAGGAATCGCAATCGCACGCAAAGTCAACGGTCCCTCTCCTTCGGTAAGTTTCATTTCTCCGAGCGAAAGCGTTCGAAATTCTTTCATTTGGCTTTCACCATCTGGACGCGGAAGAGTGTCTTGATTGGTGTAAAGAGGCGGATCCCATCCTGGTCCGACTTTACCAGTGATGCGTGAATCATGAAACGATAGCTCGATGGTAGATCCGGCATCGGGAACTTTGCAAGTGTAGTCGATGGTAACTTCATAACGACCCGAAGTATGAACGTCGAGCAGCCAAACCATGCTGTCCTCCTTGGCTGTCCAGTTCACGAAGTAAGAGCAATTCGGCGCGCTGCTGCTGCGTTTGACTTTGCCGCGAGGTTCACCGTCACGAGCTGGCAGCATCGTTACCGGAAACTCACGATAGCCAACGGGGATCGGGCGCTGATCGACAGCGTTGGCTCCCAGCTTTTTAGCCATCGGACTTTTGGCGTTTGCAAAACTTTCGACTCCAAACATTTCTTTTCGCCAAGCGGTGACTGCATCAACGAGTTGGGCAGTAAGCTCTGGTGCCTTGTCATTGATGGGCGTCTTCTGGCCTGGGTCCGCGATCATGTCGTAGAGCTTGCCAGCGTTATCCAAACGATGTGTTTGTGTTCGCACGCTTATGTTTCCACCCCAAGTAGAAAAAATCATGCGATCGGTCCATTCAGCCGTTTGCTGAAGCAGTAGGGGACTCAGATCGCGACCATCAAGCTGCTTGTCACCAACGCGTTTTACTCTTGCTAGCGACGTCAGCGTCGGGAGTAGATCAATGGCTCCTGAGATTTGCGAGACGGTGTGACCTGCCGCGATTTGCTTTGGCCAGCGTATGTAACACACCGATCGCAAGCCACCTTCATCGGTTGTCCCTTTCTTCCCCTTCATGCCTCCGGTCCAACGCATGGTATTGGGGCCATTATCAGAGAAATAAAGGACAATCGTGTTGTCCTCGATCTTGTTTTCTCTGAGCATCGCAAGCACGCGTCCAACGTTCATATCTTGATTTTCGATCATCGCCAATGCGCAACGAGTCTCATTAAGTACCTCTTTACTTGGGTCGGTTGCTGTTTGAGTGATTGATTTGTCTTGGAAGCGTTTCCAGTCTTGCGGTGGTGCGGCCCATGGCGAATGGGGCGTTGTGAACGGGACATAACAGAAAAATGGCTTGGCCTTGTTCTTATTGATAAAACTTAAAGCACGATCGGTGCAAATATCCGCGATATAGCCTTGGGTACGAATCATTCGCCCGTTCTCCTCCAGGGGTGCATCGAAGTACTCGCCCCAGTGTCCCGAAGTATGCCCGAAGTACTCGTCGAAACCTCTTGCCATGGGATGGTAGGGCCATTGGCTTCCATTGTGCCATTTCCCAAAGGCTCCTGTCGCATAGACCGACACCTTAAAAGCATTCGCAATAGTTCGTTCATCCAGGTTCAATCGTTCTTGCCCGGTAGATACGCCGCGAACGCCAACACGTGGATAGTAACGTCCGGTTAAAAATTCACCGCGCGTCGGCGAGCAAACGGGACATACATAGAACCTATCTAGCGAAACTCCGCCCTGAGCAATTGAATCAATGTTCGGAGTTTCGACCTGCGTATTTCCAGAATGGCTATAGTCACCCCAACCAGCATCGTCTGCTAAAAAAACGACAACGTTTGGAGGTGGATCTTCCGCAGATGCAACTCGGCAAAAAACCACCGCAAGAAGGATTACAAGGTGGCTGCGAACGCACAAAATGCGGATCAGCGAGAATCGGTACATCGTCGTCTCAATTACTTTTGGAGAGGAAATATGAGGCTACGGGGAGCGAACCAGGACAATGAGGAAGACACATTCAGTCTAACATTTGAAACCGCGACAATCTAGTAAGCCAGAATTGACAAAAAGATAGATTACAAAAGGTTTCAAAACCGGAAAGAACTTGTCGCGTACATTAGTCGTAGGCCAACAGGCTGAGTAAAATTAGGCCTATAAGGTTTCGGATGTTCTTATTTCTTTCATGGAAAGCTCCGTGTTTTATCCGAAAAAGCTTTTTATTTCCGGTTCGAGAGAAAACCAAATGCTCCATCATTCTTATGCGCATCTAATTGTTTGGGGACTATTCGTTCCTTCCATGTTGAGTGTTCAATTCGCTTTTCAACAAGCGATTGCGCGCGATACAGATAAATCGCTGACCCTTGGTCGCTTGTCAGCCAAGTATGAATCGGGCGGAAGAGGTCCTGAGATGGTTTCAACTGGAAAAGGGGATCCCGGCGGTGTTTCGTACGGAACCTATCAGCTTGCCTCGGCTCTAGGAAATGCGGATCGATTTGTTCAGAAGCACTTTGCATCGACCTTCAAAGGACTCAAAGGCGGAACACCTGAGTTCACCGAAGTGTGGAAAAAAACGGTTGCAAAAAACCCAAAAGCTTTCCATCGTAAAGAACATCAATACATCAAAGAAACACACTATGATCCGCAAGTCAAATTGATTGAAAAAGAACTTGGTATCGATCTCGATAAACGTTCTTCTGCGCTTCGCGATGTTGTTTGGTCATGTGCCGTACATCATGGACCGAACTCAAAGCTGATTGTGACAGCTTCCAAGAACTTGCCTTCAACGATCGATATCAAATCACCCAAGTCCGATGCTGAATTCATTAAAGCGATCTATACGGAGCGTGGCCGAATCGACAGCCAAGGCAAGCTGGTCTACTTCCAAGGAGTTGCAGATTCACTCAAACCTTCGCTGACTAATCGCTTTCAGAATGAACTCGCCGATGCTCTTCGAATGTTAAAAACGGAGTGAATAAGCACTGCTGTTACCACGACCGCAACGAATCACATGATTTGCTTTTTCTTAAACGCTTCAATTAAGACCAGGGATTACCGAAAGCAGTAAAATCCGTGCTTTTGGCGTTCTGAGGCGATCGTTAGACTAAAAACTATTAGTGGCATAGGCTTCCAGCCTTTGAATTCGCTCTCAACACAGGCGGGACACCTATGCCACTTTGGTAAACTAGAAGTCGCCGCCCGCCTTACTGTTCGATCCGGGAGCGAACCTTGCTATCGTCCGGGAAGGCTATCGCGGCTCCAAAATTTCCGGAGGAGGTAGACGCCAAAGCTACCCATGACCATCGTCATGAAAACAACGGTCCAATTTGTCCTGAGACCGACCTCGCGAGCAATTGGTTCAACAACCGAAGTGGCGGCAACTTTGGAAAGGTCAAGCGTTCCATCGATGAATGGTTGGGGATCAGAAAGAAAGGCTGCGAGAGTCGTACCAACGGCCAGAGCGGCTTTGTTTTTCCAGATAAACTCCATCCCTTTATCACCAAATTTCGCAATCACATTCATGAGGTCTTCCGCCCGCGAACCGGCTTTGGAAATCATTCCCTCATCAACAATCATGGCGATGCGTCGTCCATTTTGTGTAGAAACATTTGATAGTGCTTTCGCAGCGGGTGCACCCAGCGATTTGATAAGTGGCTCCGCGATTTCTCCTTGTCGAATGAGCGCAGCCGCTGCATCGTCGCCGTGTGATGCAACAATACCCATGCGAGACTGCTTCCCGAAAAGCCACAATGAGTCTTCGCCATACTTGGCCATCAGCTTGACGGAAGCCGATCCCGCTTCACCGGCTTCGTCGGCTAATTGAACAGCGCGGGGGCCGATCTTTCGAATCGCTTCTAGTCCTTCGTCACCGTACTTAACGACCGCTCCTTCGATTTTCTTGGTGATCGTTTCGACACTTTCCTCGGCAACATCCTTGCTAAATTTCTTCATCACGTACTCCGCTACCTCTCTCGCAGCAGCCGCTTTTCCTTGAGCCACGCATCGCGTCGAATCCAAGCTAACAATTATCCCTACAACGAAAACAAAATGAAGCACCGAAGTATTTATGAAACCATTCTTAATCGTCATTGGCGTGTGTCCCCGGCAGAATAATGTTTCAGCAGCTCTATGATAGCATCCCCGCGAAGTACCGCACGTTGATCTGCGATTTGGCGAAATCGCGTTCGAAGACCTTGAACTTGGCTATCACCATTTCTAATAAGTATATTAATTTCCTGGATTTTCATATTCAGTTGCTTCGTAAGTTTGCCTTTCGGGTCAGCCCAATGATCCCAAGCAATTGTTACCAGTTGATCGATCACAAGCCCAATGGCAACGCCAACGCCGAAAGTTGCCCATCCGGATGCGGCACCGGTTGTGAGGATACCGCTCGAAACGCCAAGCCGTACGGCGACTTGTGCGAGGACTTCGCCGGTGATGATCGACACTAATTGCGTTGCGACATCAGATCCTATTTGGTCTGATGCGGCAGTTGTCGCTTTGGCGATCGCGTCATCGAACGATTCTTGCCACTGGGTTGCGTCGAATCTTCGCAATACCGAGTCAGCAGGAAAATCGTCCAGGTCTGCTTTCAGGTCGACAAGCATCTTGCTCTCAATGCTTCTCAGTTCCGCTAAGTATCCATCTACCGATTGGCGAATCACTTTCTCAAATTGTTCAGGTGTGAAGACAAACTCTTCAAATTTACTTCGCAAGTACTCTGAGTGACGATTGCCCTGAGTGTAAGGAATGCTATCGGCTACCAATCTCCATTTGCTTCCCCAGCCCAAGCTAAGCTCTGCGAACTTGGCGGTTCCTTCTTTGGTGGACTGAAAGAACCTATCAATCGGTGCGAGTTGGTCATCGATGATCTGCTGCGATCGATCGGAGGCTACCTGAAGATGGGGTGCCGCGATCGCCTGAAGGTCGATCGTCTTTTTGGGTGAAACAGTTTGTTTTTCGAAATTTCTGTTGCTGGTAGACCTTGTTTGAACAAAATTTCTTAAGGCAGGACCAGCGGCTGCAATACCTAGGATCAGACCCGCAATGGATATACAAGTCAATCGGCGATTTGATTTGGGTGTTATCGCCATCGAAAACGACTCACGATTCATTCATCTGTAAAAATACAAGCGTCTTCAATTTTACACGTTTATTGAGGCAGATGTTCCTCGATGGATCTTTGGTTTTGCGTGCTTTTCAATCAAGAATCTTGATGTTTGTCGGCTCCATTGACTTTGAAGCGGATCAAGTAATCACGCTCGGCGGCTTTCATTTCGGCTCGTGCTTCGTCGTCGGTGTC